>JAJRAL010000195.1 GCA_028679935.1 Methanomassiliicoccales archaeon
CCAGGTCGAGCTTCCGCGCCTTCGCCTTCTCGATCAGCTCCTCGATCTCCTGGGCCATGTCGAGGAACTCCTTCTGATCGGCCATCTTGATCACCGGTACGAGCAGCCCGTCGTCGGTGGCGACGGCCATCCCGATGTTGTAGTACTTCTTGATGACGATCTCCTCGTCCTCGTCGTCCATGCTAGCATTCAGGTACCGGTGGTTCTTGAGCGCCATCGTCACCGCCTTGATGATGAACGGCAGGAAGGTCAGCTTCACCTTGCGCTCCTCGAGCGCAATCGCCTTCACCCGGTCCCGGAGGTTCCAGAGGTCGGTGACGTCCGCGTCCTCCATCATGCTCACCGCCGCAACCTTCAGCGTCGATTCCATCATCCTCTTCGCCGTGGTCCTCCGCACTCCCTTGAGCGGCTCGCGATCGACGTAGCCGTACAAGTCGAACTTCGCCACCTTCCGCGGGCGTTCCGGCTTCGGGACCGAGGCGGCCCTGACGTCGCTCTCGGTTGTCCTTCCTCCTGGTCCCGTCCCCTTCACCGTCGCGAGGTCGACGTTGAGGTCCTTCGCAAGCTTCCTGACCGCTGGGAGGGCTTGTGCCACCGCGGGGGCCGGTGCAGCCTCCCGCGGTCGAGAGGAAACCATGACGTTGCCCTCGGGCAGCTCCCCGACGACTGATACCGATACCCTCTTGCCCTCCTCCGCCGGAACGGCAGCCTCGGACGGAGCGGCCGGAACGGCCTCACCGGGCGCCCCAATCGTCGCGAGCACTTCGCCCACGTTCACGATGTCCCCCTCGTTGTGATAGAGCCTCAGGATCTTGCCTGCGGCGGGTGATGGCATCTCCACCACCGCCTTGTCCGTCTCGACCTCGGCGAGCGACTGGTCGAGCTTGACCTCATCGCCCACCTTGACGAGCCACTTCTTGATCTCGCCCTCCGTAACTCCCTCTCCCAGATCGGGGAACTTGAAGTCCGTAGCCATGTCACCACCTCAGAACGCCATCGCTCTCATGATCGCTTTCTGCACCCGCTCCGCGCTCACATAGTAGAAGTCCTCGCCCTTCGGCAATGGGGTCGTCACATCCGGCGCCGTCACTCTCAGCACCGGTGCCTTGAGCGACAGGAGCGCGCTCTCGCCGATCCTGGCCGCTATCTCCGCCGCCACTCCGCAGGTCCTGGGCGCCTCCGCCACGATCACCGCCCTGCCAGTCCTGTTCACCGACCCGAGTATCGTCGCCGAGTCGATGGGCGAAAGGGTGCGGACGTCGATCACCTCGGCGGAGACACCGGCCTCCTTCGCCTGGTCCACAGCCTTCTGTATCTGCACCATCATCGCGCCCCAACCAATGACCGTCACGTCCTTGCCCGGCTGCACCACCCTCGCCTTCCCCAACGGCACGATGTACTCGCCCTCGGCGACCTCCTCCTTCAGGAGGCGGTAGAGACGCGTCGGCTCAAGGAAGATGACCGGATCCGGATCTCTTATCGCTGCCTTTAGCAATCCCTTGGCCTCAAGCGGTGTTGAGGGCGCGGCGACCTTCAGTCCAGGGATGTGGCAGAATACCGCCTCTATGCTCTCCGAGTGGTGCTCCAGCGCCCTCACGCCAGCTCCGTAGGGGGTCCTGAGCACCATCGGGACGCTGAGCCTTCCACGTGATCGGTTCCGCATCCTCGCGGCGTGCGCCACCAGCTGGTCGAACGCCGAGTTGATGAAACCTAGGAATTGGATCTCGGCCACCGGGCGCAGCCCGTTCATCGCCATGCCGATCGAGGTGCCGACGATCCCGCTCTCCTCGAGAGGCGAATCGATGACCCTCCTGCCTCCGAACAGATCGTAGAGGCCCTCTGTGACGCGGAACACCCCTCCGTCCACCCCGACGTCCTCTCCCAGGAGCACGACCGTCGGGTCGCGCTCCATTTCTTCGCGGAGGGCGAGGTTTATCGATTGGACCATGTTCATGACCGCCATCGTCAGCCCTCCCTCGATAGGTCCTTGCGAAGGGCGGCTAGTTGCTCGTCGAGATCAGCATTCATCTCGGCGTAGGTGTATCGGAAGATGTCCTCCAGCACCGGCAATGGATGAGCCTCGGCCTGCTTCACCGCCTCCTCGACGAGACGATCGCACTCCGCCGCCGCCTCCTTCTCCTTGGCGTCGCTCCACAGCCCCTTGTTCGTGAGGTATATACGGAAGCGCTTGATCGGGTCGCGGTCGCTCCAGTACTTCAGCTCCTCTTTGTTCCGATAGCGCGTCGCGTCGTCCGAGGTGGTGTGGTCGCCCATGCGATACGTGTAGGACTCGATGAGCGTCGGGCCCTCGCCCGCCCTCGCCCTGTCTGCCGCCTCCTTGGTCGCGATGTATAGCGCGAGAACGTCGTTGCCGTCGACCTGTATTCCCGGGAAGCCGTAGGCCACGGCCTTCTGCGCGATCGTCTTCGCCGCGGTCTGCTTCTCCCTTGGCAGCGAGATCGCCCATTGATTGTTCTGGCAGAGGAAGACGTTCGGCGTCTTGAAGACGCCAGCGAAGTTCAGGGCCTCGTGGAAGTCGCCCTCCGAACTCCCTCCGTCGCCGAAATAGCAGAGCACGAACGACTTCTCGCCCCTGTATTTCGACGCATACGCTATCCCGACAGCATGAGGGATCTGGGAGCCGACCGGGACAGCCGAAGGTGTGACGTTGGTGCCCTCCGCGAAATGGTTCCCTTCCTCGTTTCCCATCCAGTAGAGGTATTGCTGTTGCAGCGGAACCCCATGCCAGAGCAACGCCCCGAGCTCGCGGAACGCCCAGACCAGCCAATCGCTCTTCTCCAGCACCATCGCCGGGCCGACCTGGCTCGCCTCCTGGCCGCGGCTCGACGGGTACGCGCCGAGCCTTCCCTGCCGTTGCAGCCTTACCGCCTTCTCGTCGGCGAACCTGGCGAGGAGCATCGTACGATAGCCCCTGAGCAGAAGCTCGTTATCGAGGCTCGGCTCAAGCTCGGGACTTGCGACATTGCCATCCTTGTCGATAACCTGCAACATCTTGCCCTCCAATGGGTCGAAATCATCGATCAGCACGTTCTATCCTCCAGAGAAGAGGCGATCGTACGCCTCGGAAGCGTGATAGGAACTCCTTACCAGGGGGCCGGCGAGGACGGCCCTGAAGCCGATGGAGCGGGCGAACGCGGCGTGTTCCTCGAACTCCACCGGCTCGACGTACCTTACGACGGGGAGGCTCGCGCCCTTCGGCCTGAGGTACTGCCCGATTGTGACGATCGTGACGCCCGCGCCCCGCATGTCGCGCAGCGAACGGCGGACCTCCGACGCTTCCTCCCCCAGGCCGAGCATCAGCGAGCTCTTGACCACGGGAACCCCCTCATGAGCCAGGAAGCAGAGGACGTCCAGGGAGCGATCGTAGCTGGCCGACGGGTCGCGTGCCACGTTCTGGAGCGATTCCACGACCTCGAGGTTGTGCCCGATGACGTTGGCGCCGCTCCCCGCGACCCTCTCGAGACTGAGTCTCTCGCCCCTCATGTCCGGGATGAGGAGCTCGACCCTCGCGGCCGGTAATCCCCTCCGCAGCTCATTGACGACCTCAGCGAACGCCCCCGCCCCATCGTCCGGGAGGTCGTCCCTGGTGACCGAGGTGACCACGACGTGCCTCAGACCCAGCGATGAGGCGGCCTTGGCCACCCGTTTCGGCTCGGTCAGGTCGATTGGCGACGGCTTGCCATGCTCGACGGCGCAAAAGTGGCAGGAACGGGTGCAGATTCGTCCAAGTATCATGAACGTCGCCTCGCCCCTTCCCCAGCACTCCCCGAGGTTAGGGCAACGGCTCGAGTCGCAGACCGTCGCGACGCCGTTCGTCCTGAGCTCGGCGCGCACCGTCTCGAGCCCTCCGAGGGACGGGATCTTGACCCTGAGCCACGAGGGCTTCTCCTGCGCGCCAGAGTGTGTCATGTCGGTCGATGCTTCGATTGCAGCGTCGGGTTCTACTATTTTTCCCTCCTTCGCGCGGTCCGTCTCCGGAGGATGAAACGAATCCAGACCGCCTGGAACGGCCCATCGCCCCGAAATAAGTATTAATAGCTCGATGGATTAATCGGGACTCGCTAGGCTTGACCGGGACGTTCGGCGTGCCCTTGTACACCGTGAACCGTCGATAGCGGGGGTGACAGCGGAGGACGACGTAACTGGAACCGTGCATGCCCAGTCGTCGACTATGAGGCTCTGTCCTTCGGGGCCGGCGGCGGTCTCGCGGCGTAGCTGGAGGGCTACGCCCCTGGCCCTGATCAGGGGGAACGGGTCAGGCCCTGACGGGAGCAGCCTAACCCTGGACTACCGGCGCTCGAAGGGGGGCGGGGCTGAGCAGGCGACTGGATCACATGTCCGGGACCAGGCGGCAACCTCCGCGGCCTAGCACTTTTGAAGTAACAGCACCGCAGCGATGCGATTCACCTATGGCACGGGACCCTTCCCGGACCGCAACCGGTGATGATGTCCTTGGCGAAATCGAAGAGCACGCCATTCTCCTTGCCGTCGTCCACAACGATCTCGAGACCGGCGTTGACCTTCCCGACCGCCGCCGCCTCTACCCCGACCGAACGGAACTGTTCGACGAGCTCGGACGTCGTCTCGCTCGGGCAGGTGAGCACGAATCCGCATCCCTGGTACGACCTCAGCCATTGCGAGAAGTCCACCTCCTTCGGCCGCGGCACGTCTTGCAGTCGGACCGTGCCCCCCTTGCCACTCGTCTCCAGGAGCATGCCGAGCGTGCCCAACGAGCCGGGATTGCTGATGTCCTTGGCTGAGTGGGCCAATCGTCTCTTGCCGATCGTGTTCATTATCAGCATCTGCTTTCGAACGACTTCCTCATCCTTCTTGCTGGTCGTGTCCCAGGCGAAGTCGAGCTTCTCCGGGTAGTAGCCGTCCAGGTCTGAGGCGAAGACGATGTCGTCGCCGACCTGGGCCGTGTGAGAGTATAGAACTTCCTCCTTGCGGGCGGTGCCTAGTATCGCCACGTCGACCGCGTTGTAGTTGCAGTCAGGGTGGGTGTGACCGCCGACCACCGGCACGCCGAACTTCTTGACGGCGCTCTGCATCCCCCTCATGACCTGCCCGCAGACCTTTTCTTCCTTCATCGAAAGGACGTCGACCAGGGCGAGCGGGATGCCGCCCATCGCCGATATGTCATTGATGTTCACCAGAATGGAGTAGTAGCCGGCGAAGAACGGGTTCGCCTTGAGCAGCGTCTCCATGATGCCGTCGGCGGCGAGCAGCAGCACGCTCTCCCCGAACTCGATGACCGCCGCGTCCTCGCCGTATGCCGCAAGCACCTGATGCCCGTTCATCTCAGGGAAGAAGTCGATCACTTCCGAGATCGTCCGCTTCCTCGTGACCCCGGGGTGCGTCCTGATGTCGGCGATCAGCGACTGGAGGTCCATGCCACTGCAACAGACTTGAACGTTAAAAAGTTGACCCAAGCACGCCTACAGGCTGAGCTTTGTCTGCTTCGTCTCCCTGATGAGATATGTCAGGTCCCATTCCATGGTCAGGATGCGTGCGAGAAGCTCGCAGTATTGAGGTTCCATATCCCTGTCGTCGAGCACGAACGCCTTGCTGCTATCGGGTATCTTGAAGCCAGATTTCGAAAGGAGCTGCTTCGCCTCGAGGCGTTCCTCCTTCGTCGCAATCCTTCCGACCGGAGCGCCCACGACCCCTGCCCTGTCCAATTCCTCTTGGAAGACCGGTCTATGGAACAGCTTGCCTAGTGAGAACAGGATGAGGCGATCTGCCGCGTCCTCATCGGCCGCGATATCGCGAGCGCCTCCTCCGATCACCTTGTAGATGTCCCCCTCTTTTCCCTTGATCGGGGCGTACACTTTCGACGGCGGCACTTCCCTCTCCCGAAGCACGCCTAGGTCCGTCATCGCCCTCAGATAACCTGTGAGAATGAGCCTGTGGAGGTCGAATCCGCGCTTCTCGAGCTCCCGCGAGATGGCGCTGATCGATTTGCCGTCATCTTTGATGATGTCGAGGACGACGAGCCTCAGATCGCGCTCTGGATGGAACATATGCTCACAGATATGGTAACAAATATGGTAATATTAAGCTTCCTTAACGGTGTTTTTGTTATCGGATTATTGCCCGAAAGCTAGTTGATATCACTCGGACAATGCACCTCTTTGCCTTGAGTAACGGGGATGGGGAATACTAAGAGTCACCCCTACTTACATCAAAGGTGAATTAGTCAGGTGACATCATGAAAGGGACGGAGTCTTCGACTGAATCTCGGGGAATGAACGAGCCCGGACTGATCTATTCCGACGAGAAGGAGTCGACAGA
>JAJRAL010000047.1 GCA_028679935.1 Methanomassiliicoccales archaeon
ATTCCGACGACGATCCAGGCGAAGAACAGGATCTGGTCGCCCGTCCCGAACGCGGACGTGAAGAATCCGGTGTTGCTGGTCAACTGGGCGCCAAAGAACCAGAGGACGACGATCGTCAGGGCGAGGCCGATGAGGTTGCTGATGCGCTCGCCCATTCGGATGCGGTCTCTTTTCGCCTCTTTCTCGGCGTGAGCATCGAACCAGCCTCGCTTCGTCTGCCCCTCCAATCGGATCCCCAAGAAAGAATCGTCGAAGGCCGTAATAATGGTGCGCGGTGCCTTCGAAGGTTATTAGTCGGACCGGGTCCGAAAGCATCCGTTCGTGAGCGTGCTCAAGGCGACCGGGCTGACGAAGGTCTACAAGAAGTCAACCAACCCGGCACTCGACGACCTCGGTCTGGAGATAGAGGAGGGCCAGATATTCACCCTTCTCGGCCGGAACGGTGCGGGGAAGACGACGTTCCTGAGGATCGCGGGCACGCAGCTCCTACCGACCTCTGGCACGGTCACGGTCCTCGGCTTCGACGCGGTCAAGCAGGCCAAGGAGGTCAGGAAGAGGATCGCCTTCACACCTCAGGAGGCGGAGACGATCTATCCGCTGACGCCGAGGGACCACATAATGCTCTCCCTGCGGATGCGCGGCTTCGACAAGCCGGAGGCGATAGCGCGTACGAACGAGACGATGACCGAGATGGAGCTCACCGAGGTGGCTGACAAGAACAGCTCCTGGCTCTCGGGCGGCTTCAAGCAGCGGGTGATCGTCGCCATGACGATCGCCACAGATGCCGAGCTCCTATTCCTCGACGAGCCGAGCATCGGGCTCGATCCGGTCAGCCGGCGCAAGGTCTGGGAACAGCTGACGCGGCTGAAGAAGGATGGCCGGACGATCATCCTCACCACCCACTACATGGACGAGGCGGAGGCGCTCTCGGACAACCTGGCGATCATCAACAAGGGTCGGATCGTCGCTCAGGGAACGCCGCAGAACGTTGCTAGGGCCACGTCCAGCGAGACGACCCGGGTCGATGTCTATGACAAGTTCGAGGAAGGCGAGCTCCAGCGGTACGGCCACGTGTTCAAGATCGCCAGCCGGTTCCGCGTCCTCACCGACTCCAAGAAGGCTGGGGAGCTGAGCGACGAAGCCCTCGCCCGTGGTGCCAACTTCTCCGTCGGCCCGGTCACCCTGGACGACGTCTTCGTGGACATCGTCGGCGAGGCGGAGAGGGGAGAGGAGAACAATGAGGTCTGACGGTCGCTTGAGGCAGACGTGGGCCGTAGCCTACTACCTTGGCTTCATCCCGATGATCAGGAATCCGCTCTTCCTCGCGTTCCTCTTCACATCGCCGTTCACGCTGCTCTTCATCCTCTTCGTCGCGAGCGAGGGCGTCGCCCTGCCATATGGGCTCGCCGGTGCGCTGACCATGACGACGACCGAGCTCGGTCTGTTCGTCGGCACCGACCTCGCCACCTATAAGATCCAGAACAAGTTCCAGGACATAGCGGTCGCCTCACCGGTCTCTCCGCTCACCTACATGTTCGGCGTGGCTATCTCCGAGATCATCTTCGGCTCGCCGGCACTGATCATCATCTTCCTGTTGATGGCGGCATACGGTGCGGCGGTCGCATCGCTCGTGCTCGCTATAGGCGTGGTGCTGCTCCTCTGGATATCGACGACGGCGATAGGCTTTTTCTTCTCCGCGTTCGCACCGAACACCCAGAACGCCTTCGTCATCAACGGCTTCATCACGACGATACTATCGGTGCTCCCGCCGGTCTACTACTCGATCACCCTCCTCCCGGCCTACCTCGTCCCGCTCGCCGCGATCCTGCCGACGACCGAGGCCTCATCATTGTTCCAAGGCGCCCTCGGCCTGGGCTATTCGATCGATCCCCTTACGAGCTTCATCGTCCTGCTTGCGGCGTCGATCCTCCTGCTAGCCCTCGTTTCGTTCCGGATGCGGTGGCGCGAGAACTAGGTCAGGCACGTCGACTTGGGCGCGAGCTGCACCCTAATCGGCTTTATCGCTCAGAACCACTTTCAACCATGCTAGTTCGGGGAAAGCGCCTCGCCCTTCTGCTTGGGCTCGTCTTGCTTCTTCCGCTCGCGGCCGGAACGATCTCCGCGACGACCTCTAGCGGTCCTGCGATTCATGGACTGACGATGAGCTCATCCGCCGAGGATGCGACGGTCGCCTGGTACATCGACGGCATGTTCATCGGCGGATACACGGGAAACGCCTCGTTCGGTCTATATTCCGCGAGCGATATCGGTCTCGTGGACCACGGCACGATCCAGATAGATGGGAACGCCCAGTTCCTGGCGCAGGCCACCGGAGAAGGATGGCCGGGGAGCGGCACCCTCTCCGACCCATACCTCATCAAAGGATACCACATCCTCGTGCCGCCCAATGGCACCGGCATCCAGATATCGAACGTGGGGTTGTTCTTCTCGATCCGGGATTGCCTGGTGGAGCCTCTGGACCCGGAGGCGTACTACAACCCCGAGGCCGGTTTCAACATCACCTCCTCGAAAGCGGTCGACATCACCTCCGTGCGCACCTACGCAATGGGGGAAGGAGCCCTCATCGTCGGCACGGACGGGGTGAGCATCACCAACTGCACGCTGGCGCAGTGCGGCCTGGTCGGGATGTACGTCGTTGGAAGCCGGAACGTCACATTGGCGAGCTGCTCTTTCGCCGGAGCCGCGTTCGGCATGGCCCTAGAATCGACCGACAATGTGATCCTCAGAGCGAACAGCTTCGTGGGTGCGGAGTTCGCGGCCTGCAATTGCGTCGACGCCGCTCGCACCACCTTCGAGTCGAATACGTGCGTCGGATGCGCCCTGATCTTCGCTGCCGGCGTGACGGCCGATACCCTCGCCATCCCGGAAAACAACACCGTCAATGGCGACCCGATCTTCTTCAGGAGAGGGGTCGACTTCGCCTGGGAGACGGTCTCCGGTATCTACGGCTTCGTCTATCTGTACAACTGCTCGAATGCGGTCATCAAGTCGCTCACGATGGACGGAACGACGTACTGCGTCAATCTCGAGCAATGCAAGAGCATCTTCGTCGAAGATTGCAGGCTCGGGGCTGGGAAGATACCCATCGCCTTCAGGGCATCGGACGGGTGCAGCGCGATCAACGACACCCTCGCCTCTGACCCGTTCGTCGGGACTGGGATCCTGGTCCAGGGCGCCATCAACTGCTCGGTCGGACAGAACCTGGTCTACAACTGCTGGAGGGGAGTGCTGCTCTTTGCGGCCTCGGATAGTGGGATCCG
>JAJRAL010000068.1 GCA_028679935.1 Methanomassiliicoccales archaeon
GAGCAGCGACGCGGAGATCACGGTGATCACCGATGATGCTCACGTCGCGTATTCGCCCTGCGCCATCCCGTTCGTGATCGACGGCACGATCGCCGACTTCAGGTCGACCGTGATGCACACTCCCGAATTCTACCAGAAGGAACGGAAGATCACCGTCAGGACGAGGACAAAGGTGCTCTCAGTAGACCTTCAAGGAAAGAAGGTCAAGACGAACGCGGGGGACGAAGTGCCGTTCGACTCGCTCGTCGTCTGTCCGGGGGGCAAGGTGTTCGTGCCTCCGATCGCCGGCGTGGAGCTCAAGGGCGTATTCGCCGTTCACAATCTCGCCGATGGTGAGGCGATCCAGAAAGCCCTCAAGACAGCGAAGAGGGTCGTCGTCGCCGGGGCTGGCGTAATCGGATTGGAGATGGCGGTCGCAATCCGCAACCTCGGGAAGGAGGTTGTGGTGATTGAGATGCTTCCGCAGGTCGTGCCGAGGCTTCTCGACCCGGACATGGCACTGCTGGTGCAGCGTCACGTCGAGCAGAAGGGGATTACCTTCTTGCTCAACGCGCCGATCGCCTCCATCAAGGGCAAGGACAAGGTCGAGGCAGTCGTCGCGGGCGGGAAGGAACTCGAATCCGAGATGGTGATAATGGCGACGGGCGTGAGGCCGAACCTCGACCTCCCGAATCAGATGGGACTTGACGTCAGTCCGCTTGGCGGAGTTCGGGTCAGCCCCTCTCTCCAGCCGTACAGCAAGGGGCGGCTCGTCAAGAACGTCTACCTCGCCGGCGACGCGATCTCGTGCGAGAGCGCGGCGACACCCGGGCCGACGATGAACCAGCTCGGCTCGGCGGCTGTCAGGCAAGGCAGGGTCGCAGGCATCAACGCCGCCGGAGGGAAGGCCGCCTATTCGCGCGTCGCATCCCCCTGGGTCAGCTTCCTCGGCGAGATTCAGGTCGCCGGGACGGGCATTTCAAGGAGCCTCGCGGACTACTATGGCATCTCTCTCACCGAGGGCAAGGCCAAAGGATCGACGCGGGCCCGGTATTATCCAGGAGGGAAGCCGCTCTGCGTCAAAATCCTGGCGGAAACTGAGACGCATCGTATCGTCGGAGCACAGGTCGTCGGGGGCGAGGAGGTCACGGGCAGGATCAATTGGCTGACCACCGCCGTGCTGAAAGGCGTCACCGCGGAGGAGTTCGCAGGCTCGTTCGAGCACGCCTACTGCCCCCCGACATCGCCTGTCAAGGACGTCGTCGTGCTCGCCGCCGAGGATCTCGTCAAGAGCATTGCGTGAAGGCGAATGGATTCTCAGATGCAGATGGCGAAAAAGGATTGGGGAGGGGCCAGGGAGCAGCCCTCTCCCCGACGGCGTGCCGATGCAGATCGGCTCGCCGCCGTTCTTCCGATACCCTCACTTCATGCGTCGAAGTAAAGGAAGAACTCGTAGGGGTGGGGCCGCAGCCTGACCAGGTCGTTCTCCTTGTGCCTCTTGTAGTCGATCCATGTCTCGACCAGGTTCTTGGTGAAGACGCCGCCCTGGAGAAGGAAGTCGTGGTCCGCTTCGAGCGCGTCGAGCGACCGGTCAAGGCTTCCCGGCACCTGCTTGATCTTCGCCGCCTCTTCCCGCGAGAGCTCGAATAGGTCCATGTCGTGCGGAGCGCCGGGGTCGATCTTCTTCTTGATGCCGTCCAGGCCGGCCATGAGCATCGCGGCGAACGCCAGGTAGGGGTTCGAGGTCGCGTCTGGGGGGCGGTATTCGATCCTCTTCGCCTTGGAGCTGGTGCTGTAGACCGGGATGCGGATGGCCGCGGAGCGGTTCCTCATCGAGTACACCAGGTTCACCGGCGCCTCGAATCCCGGCACCAGCCTCCTGTAGGAGTTGGTCGACGGCGAGGTTAGGGCGAGCAGCGCCGGAGAGTGCTGCAGAAGGCCGCCGATGTAATAGAGTGCCGTCTGCGAGAGCAGCGCGTATCCCTTGGGGTCGTAGAAGACGTTCGATCCGTCCAAGCCCAGGCTCTGGTGCACGTGCATGCCCGTGCCGTTGTCGCCGAACAGGGGCTTGGGCATGAAGGTGACCGTCTTGCCCTGTTCCTTCGCGACGTTCTTCAGGATGTACTTGTAGAGCATGACCTCGTCCGCCATCTTGGTCAGGGTCTGGAATTTCATTCCGATCTCGCCCTGGCCGGCAGTGGCGACCTCGTGGTGGTGCACCTCGCAGTCGATGCCCGCCTCCATCAGGCGCATGACGCACTCGGAACGGAAGTCCTGGAGCGTGTCGACCGGCGGAGCGGGGAAGTAGCCCTCCTTGTTCCTAGGCCGGTGGCCCAGGTTCGCGCCGGAGCCGTTGTCGCTGGAGCGGCCGGAGTTCCAGATGCCCTCCTCCGAGTCAACATAGTAATAGCCGTAGTGCTGGTTCTGGTCGAAGCGGACCGAGTCGAAGACGAAGAACTCGAGCTCGGGCCCGAAATATGAGACGTCGGCGATGCCGGTCGATTTCAGGTATGCCTCGGCCTTCTGGGCGATGTAGCGTGGGTCCCTGGAATAGCGCTCCTTCGTCACCGGGTCTGCGACGTCGCAGACGATGGAAAGGGTCGGGACCTTGTATATCGGGTCTATGATGGTCGTGCTCGCGTCC
>JAJRAL010000092.1 GCA_028679935.1 Methanomassiliicoccales archaeon
AGCCCGAGCGCACGAGCGATCAGCGGGAAGAACACGAAGCCGACCTGACCGGTGACGGCGTAGACCGAGAATCCGAGGATCATCGCGCCGATGTTTTCGGCCGCGGTCGACTCGAACAAGTCCGCGCCACGTCCGGCGCAGTCCCCGACGTTGTCGCCGACGAGGTCAGCGATGACCGCCGGGTTCTTCGGTGAGTCTTCCGGAATGCCAGCCTCGACCTTCCCGACCAGGTCCGCCCCGACGTCGGCGGCCTTGGTATAGATACCGCCACCGAGTTGGGCAAACAGGGCCGAGAACGACGCGCCGAAGGCGTAACCGACTGCGGCAAACAAGGCCGCCTGGATTCCACCGTCCGTCCCGGGAAGAGAACCTGGGGGAGCGGGAGCGTTCGGGAAGATGAAGAGCCAGAATATGAAAAACACCGCGGCGACGCCAACAAGGCTCAGGGTGACAACCGCCACGCCGGAAACCGCGCCGCCCCGGAACGAGGTTTGAAGCGCCTCGTTCAGGGTGCGTCTCGCCGCGCTTGCGGTGCGAATGTTCGCGTTCACCGAGACGTACATCCCTATGTATCCGGACAGGACCGAGCAGAACGCCCCGACCAGGAAGGCGATACCTGTCTCCCAATTGATCCCGATTGTGATGATCACCGCGAGGATAATCGAGATGATGCTGATAGTCTTGTACTGCCGAGCCAGATAGGCCATCGCGCCCTCTCGTATGGCATCCCCGATCGCCTTCATCTCAGGCGTCCCGGTATCCTTCTTGAAGATGCTCCGGGTAAGGAGCCAAACGAAGACGAGGCCTATGATGCCCGCAATAGGTATCGTATAAATCAGTGGATCCAATTGCATAAGCCCAAACCTCTCTCTGGGGGTTTTTCAGGGCGTAATGCTAGTACCCATATAAAGCGTTTACCGGTATGCCTGGCTAGACCCGCCATCCTGCTGCGAATTCGGTAGGACGGCCTCGAAAGACGCACCGAGCGTCACTGAGCCTAGAACCTAGCCTTCAGCACCATGATGCCGTCGGCCCGGGTGATGTCGATCGACTGCTTCCCGGTGATGTGGTTCGTTCCGCGCATCTTGAGCACCTCGAGGTACTTTCGCCTCGCACCTCCCTCCTCGGAGAGCATGAGCAGGACGATCCCGTCCACGGCGTAACTGACCTCGGGCGGGTACATCTCGTTCGGGCTGACCTCGCCCGTCACGAGGGTCGTCGCGTTCCAGTTCTTGAGGCGGTTGAAGAGGTCGAAGAGGAAGACGCGGTAGTCGCCCTGGAGCATGCCACCGACGACCGTGATCGGGTCGATCACTATGCGCTGGGGCATGACCTCGGCTATCTTCTCCTCCATCGCCGCCAGGAGCTGGTTGGAGTTCATCTCCCGCATCATGTTGCCGAGGTCCATGTAGACGATCTCTTCGCCGAAGTAGTCCCGGTTGATGAAGTCGAACTGCGAGGCGTACCTCAGCATCCACTGCGTCGGCTCGCTGAGCGTGGTGAAGTAGAGCCCCTGCTCCCCCTTCTTCGCTCCCTCGCAGAGATACTTCAGCGCGAACGTGGTCTTACCCGTTCCAGCAGGGCCTGAGACGAGCACGACCGAGGGGAACGGGAAGCCGCCTTCTATCATCTCGTCGAGACCCGGTATGCCGGTCGGGATCCTCACCAGGTCCGGTCGGTTTATCCTGTCATCGCCCTTCTTCGTGTCCATTGTCAAATCCCCTTGGTCGGTTGCGGTCGGTTCCAAGCCCCAGAGCTCTGATTGGCCGGTAGCTGGGCCGTAGACGCCAGATCCCTGAGGCTGATCTCATTGGCGCTGAGGGCCTTGGCCACTTCGTAGAGCGGCCTGCTCCTCTGGCTGTCGATGATGAGAGGGATGAGCACGTTCCCCTGGGGCTCGAAGACCTTGACGAAGGTCCTGAGGAAGAGCTCCACGGAGGAGTAGCTGTTGTACGTCAGGAGGGCGGAGAGGTTGTCGATGAGCGCGAACCTCACGTTCTTCAGGACGGGCGACGTGCCGTCGTTCGGCCATCTCATATCAGAGAAGGCGGTAGTCAGACGATCGATGTGGAACGGTCCGTCGAGGAAGCCAACGTTCGCCTCCGCGACCTTCGAGTCGGCGGAGAAGCGCGATATCGCATCGACGAAGACGAGGTTGTCCGCCCTGATCTGATGCATGCTGAGAAGGTGGACGATGTACTGATGCGGCCGGTCCACCGAGACGAACACGCCGGGAAGGTGGGTGTCCTGCGACAGGCCCTTCAAGAGCATCAGGTTGACACGGACGAACTGCGTGTACGGCGCGTCGATGAGCACTGCCCCTGCGAGCCCGTTCTCGCCGATGGACTTGAGGAGCTCGGCGGTTTGGGCGGTGTCACGGTCGTTCATGCCAGTCGACTTCAAAACCGGGGGCTGCCGTATAAACCTTTTCGGACGGTTATCCGCGCTGATTCGCTCCGGAGTGACGAGCGATGGGGGTCTACGGTCGGTCGGCCAGAACGCTCGGAAAGCGAAATATAGGCCGCATCCTGATGCCGAACGCGGATGTTCGGCCAGGGAGACGTGATCGGCCTACTGGGCGTCTACGCCTACGTTGCAGCGGTCATCCTCCTCGCCTCGAGACTCGGCTTCGTGAAAAGGGCGGGGGCTCAGCGCAAGTTCGTCCACATCATGGTCGGGAACATCGTCCTCATCTGGTGGGTCTTCGAGTCCCCGTACGTCATGGCCTTCCTGGCGGCGGCGCCGTTCATCCCGTTGCTCCTCCTCGCCTCGTCCCACTCGCCCATCAAGAAGGTCCGGGACTCGTTCATCGGCAAGACGACGGGCGAGAGCCACGAGCTCGGCCTCGTCTACTACGCGATATCCTGGACGCTGCTCGCCTTCTTCCTGTTCGACGACCGTCTAGTGGCGTCGATCGGAATCGTGGGGATGTCTTACGGTGACGGCATCGGCGGACTGATCGGCAAGGCGATCGGGAAGAGGAGGATCCTCGGCAA
>JAJRAL010000075.1 GCA_028679935.1 Methanomassiliicoccales archaeon
ACCGAGTACGACCAAGCTGTCGAGGAACGAGAAATGATGGAACGCTCGATGCGCCTCTCCGACGAGAAGAAGAACGTCGAGGCGAGGCTGCGATCGCTCGAAGGCGAGATCTCGCGATTGAGTGAGTCGGTCCGAGCGGGTAAGTCGGAGCTTTCCGGCCTGAGCAAGCCGTCGGAGAGGCTCCTGACCGTCGAGAAGAACATGAGCGAGCTGGCGGAACAGGCGAAGGCAGCTTCGGAGGGAGCGAAAGGGAAGGAGAGCGAGGCGCGCAGGCTCGCAAAGGACACCGAGGCCCTCAAGACGAAGCTCAAGGAAGTGGCGACGCTCGGGCCGGAGGGTTCCTGCCCGACCTGCGAAAGGACACTGGGCGACCACCACGCGCATCTCACGAAGAAGCTCGAGGGCGAGGTCGCCGAGAAGACGGCCGAACACAAGGCCCTGGAAGAGGAGCGGCGCCAGCTCGAAGAGGAGGCGACGCAGTACATCAAGATAAGAAAGGCCCTCGAAGACCGCCGCGTCAAGCTGATCGCTGAGCGGGAGAAGGAGGTCGGCCTCGGGTCCCGGATCTCTGGATGGAACGAGCAGATTGTCGAGAAGGGGCGAGAGTCGGAGAAGCTCTCGGCGCGGTCGAAGGAAATCGGAACGGTCAGCTTCGACGAAGAGCGCTACAAGTCGCTCAAATCGAGACTTGTCACACTGAAGCAATCGGCGGACGCCTATCACGCGGTGAGCGCGCAGCTGCAGCGCCTGCCTTCTCTGGAGGCTGATGCCAGGTCCGCTCAGGAATCCCTGTCGACGGCGAAAGAGGCTGCGAAGAGAGCGACGGAGCTGCTGGCTGGTATCGGATACAGAGACGGGGACCTGGAGGCGGCGCAGTCCGTGGTGGACCGAGCGACCTCAACGGCCATGGCGAAGAGCAAAGAGATCGCCTCCAAGCGCTCCGAGCTCGCCGCGAGGGAAAGCGAGGTCGGTGGTCTCAGAAGGCAGCTGGAAGAACTCCGCATCTGCGAGGAACGGGCGAACGAATGCTCGGCCAGGTACGAGAGGCAGACCGCCCTCAGCGGGGTCATGCGCGATTTCAAGTCCGAGGTCATCGCGAGGATCACTCCGGCCTTGTCAGAGATCGCTTCTGGGCTGTTCACCGAGCTGACCGAGGGCAAGTACGCCGGGCTGGAGCTGAACGATGAATACGACATCGAGGTGCTCGACGCCGGTAAGAAGTACGAGCTGGCGAGATTCTCCGGAGGGGAAGAAGACCTGGCGAACCTTTGCCTCCGTCTCGCGATATCGAAGCTCATCAGCGAGCGCGCCGGAAGCGCCCTGAACTTCCTCATCCTCGACGAGATTTTCGGTTCGCAGGACCAAGTACGGAAGCGCAACCTCGTGAACGCGTTCAACCAGCTCTCGCGTCAGTTCAGCCAGATCGTCCTAATCACCCACGTCGAGGACGTCAAGGACATGCTCGGCGGAGCGATCGTTGTCACCGAGAAGGAGGACGGGACGAGCGAGCTTAGCCTGGTCCATTAGAACCGCGCTCGTGCCGTGAAGGTCAGGCAATGCCTAATCGACTACGCCGAGTGCCTTCAGATCGACGTTCTTTCCGACCAGATCCTTGATCATCGCGACCTTCGCTACGTCGCTTGGGTCGATGCGGGCGATCAGATGGTCGATCATCTCCGCCGTCTCGAGCGTGTTGTACCTCGTGACCAGGATCGGAACGCCCTCCTCGTACGCCTTCGCGACCACCTGCTTCACCGGCGGCAACCCTCCGGTGAGGACGAGGCATGAGGTATCGGTCGTCAGCGCCGCGAGCTGCAGGTCCGCCCTGTCGCCTCCGGTGATCAACGCCTTCCTCTGCACCCTCCTCATCACGGTCATGGCCGTCTCGGGCGTCATGGCTCCGATGAGCACCTCGTTGACGATGTTGTGAAGGCCATCCTCCACGACGATCTCCGCGTTCACCACGTCGGCGATGTCCCGCGCGGTGAACCGCTTCAACTCCCGGACCTCCGGAATGGTGCCTAGGACAGGTATGCCTTTGTCCTCCAGCATCGCCCTGATGTCCGGCTCGCTGCACATATTGATTATCGCGCCCTTGAACGGGACCCCCTGTGCCCTCATCATCCCGGCGAGCATCGAGGTCTTGTCGAGCGCCGAGGAATTGCCGCTCGTGACGAGCACGACCTCTGCCCCGACCGCCTTCGCGATCGCCATTCCCGAGACGCCGTGCAGGCAGCCGGTCACGATGTCCCTCGTGCCCTCGACGAGCATCAGGTCACACTCGTGGCTTACCTTCTGGTACGCCTCGACTATCGCCGGCATGCCGACCGGCCGCATCAGGTCGTACATGAACGGACAGAGGTCCTCCTCTCTGGCCTTGAGCTTGAGCGCCTTCTTCATCAGGTAGGCGTCCTGGTCGACCAGCGCCTCGCGGCCGGTCATGAGCTTCTCCACGAACGGCTTGAAGTATCCGACCTTCTTCGAGCAGTTCAGGGCGACCCCGAGCGTGACCATGCTCTTGCCTGATCGTTCGACAACCGAGCCCATGAATAGACTCTTCATGCCCTTTCCCTCCTTAATGTCAGCAACGCGTCGACCGCGCCGCATCCCTGCCCCTCGTCACCTACGATGACGGGGTTCATTTCCAGTTCCACAATCTCAGGATGATCGAGTGCGATCTGCGACAGCGCGGCGATGACCTTCTTCAAGGCCGCGATGTCCGCAGGCTTCTGTCTCCTCGCGCCGGCGAGAATCGGGTAGGCCTTGATCGAGCGAATCATCCCGTCTACGTCGTCCTCCGTCAGCGGCGCGATCCTCTGTGAGACGTCCTTCATCACCTCGACGAAGATGCCGCCCAGGCCGAACGTGATCACCGGCCCGAACTGCGGGTCCCTCACCATGCCGACGATCACCTCGCGACCGGTGAGCATCTTTTGCACCGAGATGCCGACAATCCTCGCCTGGGGGAGCCGCGTCTTGATCCTCGCTGAAATCAGAGAGAATTGCTTCGTCACCCCATCAGCGTCCTGCACCCCGACCACCACGCCGCCGACGTCCGTCTTATGGAATACGTCCGGCGACTCTATCTTCATGACAACGGGGTATCCAATGCGATCGGCGATCGCCACCGCCTCTTCTGGTGTCTTTGCGACCCCTTCGTCGGGGACCGGGACCCCGTATGCCTGGAGAACATCCTTGCCCTCCCTCTCGCTCAGTCCGACTCTTCCTTCGGCCCGCGCCCTCGCGATGGTTTCCTTCACCCTCTGTGCATCACCATTGACCTTGACCTCTGGCGATTCGGTCCTCGAGCGCACGCTCTTCCGGTACTCGGCCATCAGTGCGACCGCTCTCACCGCCCTATCCGGCGATTCGTAGCAGGGCACCCCGGCTTCCCGCATGATAGATACCCCTTCAGCGACGTCGGCCCCTCCGACGAACGCGGCCACCAGCGGTATCCTGACCTGGCCAACGAACGAAGCGACCAGGCGGGCGATCGCAGGGATATCGACCAGTTCCGTCGGAGCGAGCATGACCAGGAGGCTCGAGACGTTCGGATCCTCCATGACCGTCCTCATCGCGAACTCGTAGCGGTCCGTCCGGGCGTCGCCGACGACGTCCACCGGGTTGTAGAAGTTGGCCTCCTCCGGCAGGTAGCCCTTCAACTTCGCTATCGTGTCGGGGGAGAACGAGGCCATGCTCATCCCGCTGTCACCGCACGAATCGGCCGCAAGGACTCCCAGCCCTCCAGCGTTCGTGACGATCGCGAGGCCTCCCTCGCTGGGGAGGGGCATCAAGGCGAACGCCGTCAGCGCGTCGAACAAGTCGTCCAGTTTGGCAACCCTGATCACACCGGACTGGCTCATCGCGGCGTCATAGACCTTGTCGCTGCCGGTCAGGGCGCCAGTGTGCGAGCTAGCCGCCTTGGCGCCGGTGTCGGTGCGGCCCGCCTTCAATGCCAGAATCGGCTTGGCGGCCGAGGTCAGCCTGGCCTCTCGCATGAACTCGACGCCGCGATTCGCGCCCTCGATGTACATACCGATCACCTTCGTCTTCGGGTCGTCGCGAAGGTATTCCACGATGTCCGCCTCATCGACGTCAACCTTGTTCCCGACGCTGACGAACTTCGAGAACCCGATCTTGCTCCCTCTAGCCCAGTCCAACACGACCGAGCAGATCGCACCTGATTGTGACGATATCGCGATCGAGCCCTCTCGCGGGTACTCGTTCAGGAAGGTCGCGTTCATTCCGATCTGCGAGTTGATCAGCCCGAGGCAGTTCGGTCCCAGGACCCTTATGTTGTACGAACGCGCGATGTCGCCCAGCTTGAGCTCGAGCTCCGCCCCGACCTTGCCGGTCTCTTTGAAGCCGGCGCTGATGACAATAGCCGCTGCAACCTTCTTCTCGCCGCACTCCTCCATCACCTTCGGCACGAAGACGTTCGGCACGGCGATGACGGCCAGATCTACCTCCCCCGGCACGTCGAGGATCGTCGGGAAGCACTTGATCCCCATGATATCGGTCGCCTTGGGGTTGATCGGATAAAGCGGCCCCTTGAAACCAGACTCGACCAGGTTCTTGAGCACTATGTGCCCGACCTTCGTTTCCTCTCGAGCTGCCCCGATGACGGCGATCGACCTCGGCTCGAATAGTGCTCTCATGATGCTTGGCGAAGATTAGGGTTGCCGATAAAAATACCTGTGCAGGACCTTGGCCAAACGCCCTCACGCCGGCAGCTTGTTCTGGCTCGTGATCTTGAAATCCTTCTGGCGGTGCTCGATGCCGAGCAGGCCCATCATCTGCATCGCATTCCTCGCCGACTTCGCGAAGCCGTGGTTGTTGAAGAAGACCCTCACCTTCTTCGTCCTTCCCTCGGCCTCCTTGATCCGCGGGACCCATTGCCGGAGCTGGTCCTCGGTGTATAGGTAGTCGTACCGGTTCAGCCTCGAGTCGTCCTCTGGCTCATCGCGATACCAGATGTCGTAGTTGCGACCGTGGAATCGCACGTACGCATGGTCCGCCGACTCCACCTTGGTGATCGGGAAGCCCGGACCGTCGATGAGGACGTTCGCGACGTTCCGTTCTTTCAGCGCGTCAAGGGCGGCGGCCGAGACCTGTCTCTTCCCCTCGTCGAGCCAGGTCCGGTGCCGAAACTCGACGGCGTAGTCGTGCGCCTCGGTGTCGACCGCGTCAAGGACCGCATTGAGATTTCCGAGCGAGGCACCCTCGTTCTTGAAGTACGGAGAGAGCTGGAGCAGCACGCAACCCATCTTCCCCTCCGCCGCCAGCGGCTCGACGCATATCTTCTCGAACGAGGCGGCCTGTTCGCACGCCTTCTTCGTCTCCGCTTTCACGAGCGATTCGTGTGTCACCAGCTGCGGCATCTTCACCGAGTACTCGAACCCCTCGATGTTCTTCGCCTTCGCGACCCAGTTCCGCACGAGGAACTCGTTAGGCGGCCGGTAGAAGGTGCTGTTGATCTCGACCGTGGGAAAGTACTGCGCGTAGTAGGAGAACCACTCACCCTTCTTCTTGCCAAGATCGACAGGATAGAAGCGGCCGACCCAGTCGTCGAAGGACCAACCGCTGCAGCCCACCAAGGCCTTCATCCGAATTCGATTGAAATGCCGTTCATAAATAGGTTCGCAGCAGCCCCAAGATTCTCGCTGGCATCTCGTTGCGGTTATTGAGCGAGGTTGAGAAGAGCACGACGTCGGGTCTGCCCTTGACCATATCGCAGAAGTCGTTCGGACGCTCCATGATCGTGGCGATGACCGGGATCGGGCTCGAGAGCGCCCTGAGCACGGCGTTCCTGAACGCGACCGAGTACAGCTCCATCTTCCCGATCTCGTCGACGACGATCACCTTGCCCTCGGCCAGACCGTAGAGGACGCTCGGGACGGCCACTTGCTCGATCCCGATCAGATCGACGACGTAGCGCCCGACCCTCGGCCCCGCCCCGGAGCCGACCTTCGCCAGGTCCGCTTCCCGCCCGTCGAGGGTGACGATCCTGAAACCGGTCCGCTGACCTCCAGACCTCGTCTCGACGGTGTAGAAGCCCGCCGCGCGATCGCCGAGCTCCTTGGCCACCTTCTGAATGATGGTCGTCTTCCCCACGCCAGGAGGACCAGTGAGCAGCACGTTCTTCTGTGGCATCGCCTGCGGTGCATTCGTGCTCGCAGTAGTTAAATACCAGTCCGCGCCTGGTAACCCCGCCCTAGGCAATCCGGGGATGACCGGTGATTCCCCTATCGTGCCCTGGGCGCACAGTGCGCCGCATATGGGTCCCTGCAGGAACGGCGACGCGACGTCGCGTGATGACTGGAGGACAACCCCGGTGCCCGACACACACCCCCGGCCTGGGTCAGTGTGGGGAGATCAGGGCGCAAGCCCATCCGTGAACCAATCTGTTAAGGCCGGGGGACACCCCGAAGACTTCTTTGGAGCAAGATATTAAGGCCGTTAGGACAATTCAGCCGACATGCCCAGGCTCGTGCGGAGCGGAGACTGCAACCGCTGCGGCGACTGTTGCAAGCCGCGCTTCTTCGTCGACGAGGACGCGAAGGAGTTCTACCGCGACAACGGGCTGCCGGAGAACGGGCAATGCCAGTTCCTCGCCCTGATCGATGGTGAGTGGACGTGCACCATCCACACCGCCCGGAGCGCGCACTGCCGCGCCTTCCCCTGGGAACCGGAGAACCTCGTCGGGCTGAAGCGGTGCTCGTACCGCTTCGAGCTCGTGGACGACTAGCGAAGGAACACCTGGCCGAAGCGCTTGTTGTAGATCCAGGGATCCTCCGTCCTCGCCTCTTCCTTGACCTTGATGAACTGCTCCAGCTTGGCGTCGAGATCGTCCGCGTAGTTCACCGCGAACGCCTCCGGGAACTGAGGCCTCTTCGGTGAACCATACTCAAGCTCGCCGTGGCTCGAGAGCACCATGTGCAGCACCTTGAGCCTCAGGTTCCGGTCCATACCAGGCACCTCGTCGCAGGCGCGCGAGACCATCTCCGCCCCGATGGCGATATGTCCCCTGAGCATGCCGTCCTCGGTGACGTCTATGTTGGTCGTGACTGCGTACTCTTCGACCTTGCCGACGTCGTGGAGCAGCGCGCCAGTGATCAGGAGGTCGTGGTCGAGCTTCGGATACTGTTTGGCGAGGAACTCGCACGTCTCAACGACCTTCAGCGTGTGCTCTGCCAGTCCTCCTATCCAATTGCAGTGCATCCACATCGAGCCTGGGGCGCAGCTGAACCTGGCCACGAACTTCTCGTCGGAGAAGAACACCGAGAGCAGCGCTTTCAGGTCCTTCTGCTTGACCCCGCGGACATGAGAGTTCAGGGCGGACATCAGCCTCTCTGGCTCGATCGCGCTGCACATCACGAAGTCCTCCCTCGTGACCTGCTCCATCGGCATCTTTGTGATGCTGCCGCCCTTGTCCTGCGAGACGCTGATCTCCATCTGATCGCGGTACCGGACCAGGCATCCCTTCACCGAGACCACGTCGCCGATCTTGAAGGATGAATAGATCTCGTCGACCGACCCCTTGCCCTCTTGGCCCCAGTACTTCAGCGTCATCTCGCCGCTGCGGTCGGAGACCCTCAGCTCAAAGGACTGGCCTCCGCAATACGGGCGGGGAGGGCGCTTCTGCTTGACCGAGGCGGGCATCTCGAATTCTTCGCCCTCGGCCAGATCCCTCAGGTATTTTCTCGCCTTCTCCTGCATGGGATGGAAATCGGCGCCTGACAAGATAGCGCTGTCGGGCGCTCCGAAAGGGACCGTGCCCATCCGACTCACCCGGAGGCGATCCTCTTCAGCCAGCCCTCCGATTCTCGCCACTTCGGATAGAGGCGCTCGGCGCGACGGAAGGCTATGTCGTGCTGTCCGCGGAGCGTGCCGACGCCGAGCTCCAGGTGCAGCAACTCGTGATAAAGGACGTAGCGCGCCACCTCCTCCGGGATCTTCGGGGAATCGAGGGCGGACGAAATCGCTACGACCCTCATCAACAGGCTGCAGTACCCCATGCGCGAGCGGTTCGGCCGGTCGGTCCAGGTCAGGTACGCATCCTCGCAATTATCGATCAGCCCGTCCGCGCGCAACGATTCGGCGAGGTCGCGCAGGTCGAACGCTAGACCTTGCGGCGTCAAGCTCAGGTTCCGGCTCCGGCCCAAGTACAGCGGTCGGTTCCGGCTCAGGAAATCGTCGGAGCGCAGCCACGCCTTCATCCTCTCCGTGTACTCCTCCCTGCGGCGCCTCTTGATTCTCGTGAATATCGTCTCGGCGAAGTCCTGCAGCACGGGCTCGGTCGCCGCGCGCAGGTAGTCGGTCACCTTGAAGTCCGCCTGCTCGCCGCACCTTTCCCAGGTCGTCTTGAACTCCTTGAAGGGACGGAACTCCGCATCGACGCGTCGGAAGCCGTGGCTCGAGCCGACCGACTGGAATACGCTCGTCATCGGTTCGCTATTGCCCATCTCATCACCGTGGCGGCTGTCGAGGTACCATTCCTCGTCGCCGTCCGCGATGTAGCTCAGGTCCGGCGTAAAGCCCAAGCCCGTACAGGCAACCTTCGACCCCACATCCCTTCCCAGACAGGAATCTCTCACCACGTTTAAAATACTCATCAGGGGCATGTCCAGACCGGAAGGGATGGAAAGCTTCTCCAGGGATCACCGGGAAAAGCATCTTATTACCCGCGGAAACGTAGACGGAATAGCCTCGGCCGCCATGTTCTTGGCCGCGTATCCTGGCTCTCGCGTCTCGTTCGTCACCTCGCCGACCGCCGGCGGCAGGCTGCTTGCGCTCGATCACGCCTCGAAGGAAGTGTTCCTCGCCGATCTTGCGATCGTGCCGGAGCTGGAGGCGAGCATGTACGATGCCTCGAGCCGCGCGAGCGTCCTGGCGTTCGATCACCACCAACCGAACCGCTGCTCCGGCGAGGTCGAAGGGATGCTCGTCATCGAGGAGGGAAGGAGCGCCGCGTCGGTCCTCTATCACCACCTCGGCCTCAACGGCAGGATGAGGAGACTCGCGGCTATCGCGGACCTGGTCGAGTTTTGCGATACGGACCTGCTGCGTGAGCAGGCCGCGATACACGGGCAGGAGAGGCTGGATGAGGAGGCTAGGATGCTCGACTTCTCCTGGCGCCTGGACATCGACGATGACGCCTTCCGGGCCCAGGCGAGCCTTCACCTTTCGAGGGGAGCGTGGCCATCCGAGGTCGGGACGATCCGGCGCCGATATCTGCAGGTCCAGAACGAGCAGCGCTGGCCGCGGGCCCTGGCGAGGGTCGAGAGCCAGATGAGGATACTGGGCCCGGCGTGCATCCTGCAGTGCCACGACAAGAACCGCTCGCTCTACGGCTTCGGCACGAGGGCGCTGGTGCACGTGGCGCTGGAGAAGGGCTGCGACTACGCGGTCATGGTCAACCAGCGGAAGATGCACACCTCCGTCTCGCTACGCGGCCTCACGCCTGGCTGTATGAACCTTGGCAAGTTCGTCGAGGACTTCACCGAGGAACACGGCCTGGAGGGAGGGGGTCACCCGTCGAGCGCCGGGGCGCGGATACCCGTGGAAACGACCGACGCCTTCCTGGACGAGCTCATTACGGCCGCAACCCGGTAGAGTGCTCGTGCAGCTTCTCCTCCTTCTCCTCTTCCAGCTCCTCGCGCTCCTCCATCTCCTTGACCGCCTTCTCTTCTGGAGTGGGAATGATGGTGCGCTTGAACACGAGCACAGGGCACTTGGCGTTCTTGATGATCTTGTCCTGGATCGGGCCGAAGGCGAAGCGCTCCAGGCCCCTCGCCGAGCTCGCCCCCATCACCAGTAGGTCGTACTCGATGCTCTCCGCCACGACGCCTCCGACGATCGTCTCCGGAAAGACCTCTTTGGTGATGACCTGGACCTCCTCCGCCTCAACGATGCCGGTCAGGCGCTTTGCGTATTCCCTCGCCTTCGAGAGGTGCGCCTCGTTGATGATCGCGTTCAGGATCGTCACCCGGCCGCCCCAGGCCTTGGCCAGCCTCGCCGCGACCTCCGTCGCCGAGGACACGTGCCAGAGCCCTCCGGAGAGCACGAGCACGTTCTCGGCCCTGAGCTTGTCTTCCGCCTTGAGGAATATCACGTCGCAAGGCGTCTGCCTTAGGATCTCGTCGACCTTGCGGCCGAAGACCCTCTTCTGCGTGCGAGTGTAGCCCTTCCAGCCAATGAGGATCGTGTTCGCGGCCTCCTCCTTGGCCGTGTCGATGATTGCGGTCACGACCTCGTGCGACACGGAAACCATCGCCCTAGTGTGGACGCCCCTCGTCTCGCCGAGATTCTTCAGCTTCTCGAGCATCTTCTTGCGCTCATCGACGACCTTCTGGTCGACGGCGTCGAGCGGCACCGCCGTCGGCACCTCGACCACCGATATCAGGAGCAGCTCGCCGCCCCGGGCGGCGGCGAGGGTGGCGCCGACCTCGATGATCGACAGGTGCTTCGGGTCCTCGATCGGGACGAGGACGCGGTACATTTTCCTCTCAGCCGCCGTGAGCGGGAGCCTCTCCGGCACTGTGACCTTCTCAATCTCCCTTCTGCCCTTGGCGAAGTAGTGCAGCCCTAGCCCGGCGAACATGACCAGGAAAGCGAGGTACCAGGCGAGCGGCTCGTAGGAGAACAACATCGCCGCGAGGAATAGCTTGGTGGCGATGCCCGCAAGAGGTATGAGCGGGAACCAGGGGGTGATGAAGTGCCTCTTGACGTCCGGCCGCTTCACCCTCAGCGTGATGGCGGCGATATTGACGAACGTGAACAGGATCAGGATGAGGATGTCCGCCACGCTCGCGACGTCGTTGAGGGGCAACAGGACCGAGGCGAAGATGATTATCGCTCCGCTGATGAACAGCGCCGTGGCTGGCGTCTGGTTCTTTCGATGGAGCCTACCGAAGGACCCGGGCAGGTTCCCGTCCCGGCCCATGGCGAACGAGACCCTCGAAGCGGAGAAGACAATAGAGTTCACCGCGGCTATCGAGCCGATGATTATGCCAATCGATATCAAGGCCCCGCCGATGAACGGCACGGCCTTGCTCGACGCCTCTATCAAGGCGTTCGCCCCCGCGTTCGCCGTCTCCTGCCAGCCTAGAACGGCGAGGGTGACGACGGCGATGACGACGAAGAGCACGCAGCTGATGCTGATGCAGAGGAACATCGCCCTGGGCACGGTCCTCTCCGGGTCCTTCGCCTCCTCGCCTGTCTGGGCGACGACCTCGTACCCCTCGAATATCATGAAGGTGAAGGCCATCGAGGTGGCCACGCTGAGCAATCCGCCGGATAGGAAGAAGGGCTCGAAGGCGTCGCTAGCCACGCCGTAGCCGAGGACGTAGCCGACGCAGAACAGGACGTAGATGACTATGATGCCGATGAGGAAGACAGATACGAGGACTTCGGAGCGCCCAGCGCCCTTGACCCCCCGATAGTTGAGGTAGATGAACGCGGCGGCGATGAGCACCGCGAATACCTTGCCGACGTCGTCAGGCGAGAGGCCGAAGAAGTCGATTCCGTACTGCTGGAAGAGGGCTGAGACGCCTACCCCGAATCCCAAAGCGTAGACGGCGCAGGCGATGCAGTGCCCGACCCAGGACATCCAACCGCCGAGGAAGCCGAACGGTGACGGAAGTCCCTCCTGGATCCAGAGATACCCGCCTCCGGTCTCCGGGAAGGCGCTCGCGAGCTCCGCGTAGGCCATCGCGGTGAACAGGGTGACGAAGAAGTTGAGGATGAAAGCAAGGATGATAGCCGGCCCGGCGATCCCCACCGCGATGCCGATCAGGACGAAGATCGAGGAACCGATGTTCGGGCCGATGCCGATCATCAGCACCTCGAGCAGGCCTAGGTCCCTTCTCAGAGTGACCTCCACTTCGCCCGAGGCTTTGCTGGCCTCGACGCCGACTTCGACCCGTTCGGTCATGGTCAAGGCTGGCTTATCAGGCGGGGTGGAATTAACCCTTTGCATCGCTCGCGATGCCTGGCTGGCCTGCTAGGATCAGACGGGGTCGGGCGAGGCTACCGCCCCATCGACGCAGCCGGCGTCGGAATCGATCTCCTTGCGCATCAGCAGGTTGTTGCGCTCCCTTGAAACGAAACGGTAGCCTAGGTGCTCGTAGAACGCCTTCGCCGCCGAATTCGTCGATTGAACACAGAGCTCGACCCCCTCCATGCCCCACATCAGCGCCAGGTCCTCGATCCGCTCCATCAGCGCGCGGCCGA
>JAJRAL010000220.1 GCA_028679935.1 Methanomassiliicoccales archaeon
ATGGAACCAAGCTCGTCACGATCAACGGATGCAGGAACCGCTGCGCCGACCGCATCCTGGAGAACAATGGCATGAAGAGCGAGCACTCCTGCGTGCTCGACGACGTGGCGCAGCGAGAGATAGGGCCCTGCAAAGCGACCTGTTCGTTCGCATTTGATCCTCCGCCGGAGGACGAGATCAAGCGATTCCTCGACGTCTGCAGCAAGGCGCTGCTCTGATCTCTACGCCAAGTCTTGGCTCAGCGCTTCTTGTTGATGCCGCGCTCATCGTAGTAGTCGTCGATGACCTTGCCCATATGATCAGCGAGGGAGCGCTCCCGGTACTCGTCTCCGACCTCGTTCATCTTCCTCAGGTAGAACTCATGGTCGCACTTCGCGCAGCGGACCTTGGGGCATCCAGAGACCGAATTGGCGCAGCCCCGGCAGGCGAACGTCCTGGCGTACGTCAGGGAGAAGACGAAGCCGCAGTTCGGACAAGTGATCGTGTTCCTGACCGCGCGCATTGTGTTCGGGCTGAACCCCTTCGACTTCATCGTTTCCCAATACCCGTCCATTCCTCTCCCCTCACTTCTTCAGATGATGCTCGATGCTCTTCTCCGTCTCGTAGTAGTCCTGGAGCACCTCGAGCTTGAACTCGTACTGATCGATGACCTTCTTGATGCCAGCGCGGGTGGCGTCCCTCACCTTGTCGTCCCAGATGCCGTGCACGATCACGTGCAGGATCACGTCCGCTTCCTGGAAGCTCTTCTCGCTCAATCCTGAGGTCAGTTGCACCCCGACGTTCAGGTCCACCAGGCTCGCCATCAGCGAACCGTCCGGCGAGTGCATGAACGCCTTGACGTGGCCGATGAGGTCCGCCCCGCCGGCGAAGCATTCCTTCGTGACCGTCGTCAGGAGCGCGTCCATGAACCTCTTCGCTCGCTCGGGCGCGATGCCGGCTTCGTCTCGGATCTTCATCTTGGCCGCGAACTTGCCCAGCTCATCGGCGGCGCGATGCATCTCCAGGTGGAGCTCCTCCTCCTCATCCTTCGTCACCGGCCCTCTCATGCGCCCACGCCTCCGTACTGCTGCCGGAGCAATTCCTTCTCAACCGCCTCGTCGTACCTCGGCGAGATGCGTGTCTCGATGATGTCTGCAATCTCCTTCAGACCCTTGCCCGTTCGCCCGGAGACGAGCATGATCTCAGCGCGTTCGTTGATGCCCCGGATCAGCTTGCGCGATTTCTCGATCTGCTCCTCGTTCGCCGCGTCGACCTTGTTGATCAGCACGACGTCCGCCTCGCGGATCTGGGTCTCGACAAGTCGCTTGACCGCGGACATGAGCAGGTCAACCCTGGTCGCGTCGACGAGGGTGATGACCGGCGCGTGCTCGATGTGCACGTCGCTCTCCGCCTCGGAGTATTCCGCGGCCCTCTTCAGTCCCCAGGGAATCGCCACGCCAGAAGGCTCGACGATTACGATGTCGGGCTTGAACGTATTGTGCAAAACGGCGATGGTATTGGCGAAAGAGCCAGCGATCTGGCAGCAGATGCAGCCCCCGGAGATCTCCTTGGCCTTCAGGCCGTAGGTCTCGATGAACTTCGCGTCCACGTTGATCTCGCCGACATCGTTGACGATGATGGCGATGCGATGGCCCCGTTGGACGAGCTCCCTCGAGACGTCGATGAGGAGCGTCGTCTTTCCGCTCCCCAGGAAGCCAGCGATCTGCGCTATCTTCATGCCTTCCGCTCCTCCGTCTAGAAGCCGTCTAAGGAATGTCAATGTTTCGGTCTGTGCCACGCCTGTCGACTAGGCGCATTCCAGATCATCGCAAGAGATGTCCTTTCCGGTCAGCGCCGCCTTGAACATCGCCGCCGCACAACCGACCGAGCTCTTGACGATGATTGCACCGGCGGGACAGTTGCGCATGCAGGCTCCGCACTCCATGCACTTGTCGTGGTCGACCATCTCAGCCTTCCCTCCGTTCAGCTTGAAGACGGCGTGCGGGCAGACGTTCGCGCAGGCGCCGCATCCGGTGCACTTCATCTTGGCGAAGCGGAGCGTGTTCGTGTCGTCCTTCAGCGGCTCGAAGACTATCGCTTCCTCGGTCAGTCGCATCATTTCCGTCATACGTACCCACCCGCCTTCAGAAGCACCGCCGCCACCTGCACTGCGACGCCGGCGACGAGCATGAACACCATCACCGGCACCCACCTGAAGATCTCCTTCTTGACACCGGTCCTGGAGGTGAAAGTGCTCGAGCCAGTGTAGTTCAGTGAGAGGAACGAGACTATCGGCGCCATGATCAGGACGTAGGTCGCGGCGTTCAGGACGAACGTGGCGTCGACCTTCGCACCGGCCAATAGAGGGTAGAGGGCGAACGGCAGGGCGAGGAGGACACCGAGCAGCATGCCCTTGGAGGCGAACTCCCTCGTCGGGATGTACGGGAGGAGGAGCGGGAACAGAACCGCGCCGCCGAGCAGCGTTGCCAGGACTGCCAGGGCGATGATCGGACCGAGCAGCAGCAGGGAAACGATCTCTGCGATGATCAGGTAATGCAGGTTGTGGACGATCTCCACCGGGACGACGGTCGCCCTCTCTCTGAGGTTGTATGTGACCTTGCGCATCTCGGGGGTCGCCTTGCCCAGCCTCATGTACTCGGGGATGTCCTTGGCCCGGACCGGCCCCCAGTCAACATGGAAGCCGCTCTTCCTTTTGACCTCCAGTCCACTGACGCCCGGTGCGGAGAGCTGAGGGAGGACAAGTCTCCGGTGGCTGACGACGCCCTCGAGCCCGAAGTCCTTGACGCATCGGACGACCTCGTCGGTGCCGAATGTGCCCTTGCCGGCGGCGCACCAGACGTTCACCCCTTTCGTATCGATGACCATTATGTACGCGTCCATGCCCTTCAGCGAGGTGCGTACCGCGTCGAAGCTGATGGTGAGGTTGGCGCTGACGAAGACCGGCGACGCGGAGGTGGGCGAGCCGACGGAGTAGAGCCCGGGCATGACCAGGTGCTCGGACCGCTTGTACCCGAGGCGGAAGAGCCGGTGGTCCTTCTTGTCGGCGGGAGAGAGCTCCGTGCTCACCTTGACGATCTCGACCAACGACTCACTCCCTTGCGGTTTCTTGGGCCGGGCGGACTACTTCCTTGACCCTGTCGTCGAGCTCCTTGGCCCTGAAGAGATGGATGCAGCACACCTTTCCGTTGCGGGAAGAGGTTGCGATTGCCAGCCTGTCGTCCGGTCCCACCCCGAGCTTGCGGCGTATGTCCTTTGGGAGGACCATCTGGCCCCTGTCATCTATGCCAACCACAGACTCGACCGTGTAGCCCATCATGACCTGGCCGCACTCGCAAGACGCCTTCTTCCTTGACATGCTATCGGGGGAGGATGCTATGTCTGCTATTTGAATATTCTGATTTTTCAGAAAACGCTGAACTGAAGCTTGATGTTCCGTTGTCCGAGAGAGTGAAAAATGTAAGAAGTAAAGGGTTTGTGCTTTCGGCTCAGCAGGTTATCTGGCCGTACTTCTTCGTGGTGTCCACGACCATCTTGATGTTCTCGAACTTCGTCGAGAGAGCGGGCGGGACCTCGCAGCCTGAGGCCACGATATACCTGGAGTGCAGGCCCTTTGCGCACAGAGCGGTCTTGACCTCCTGAAGGAGGTTCACGGTCGTCTTCTCGATCTTCTCCGGGCTCGAGCGGATGAATGCCTGCGGGTCGATGTTGCCAGCGACGAGGCAGTTGTCCGCGTATCCCTTCATGATCGTCTCCTTCGCGCTCGGGCTTCCCGGGATTAGCGGATACCAGGCCATGCTATAGATAGCTGGCTTCATGGCCTTGATCTGGACGTCCAGATGCGGCAGGTCGGCGCAGTTGTGTATGCAGCATGCCATTCCCTTGTCCGCCGTCTGCTTGTTCAGTGGCCTCGCGTACTGTGCCTCGAACTCCTCGTACTGCTCGTCTCCGAGGCAGCTATAGGAGCCCCATAGATAGTCCCAAACGAGACCGGCCGGCTTGGCGGTCGCGAATCCGTCGACCATCAGCGCGTCATAGGCGCTGATGTCCTTCAGGGCCTTGTGCACCGCCGAGCGGTGGTTGTACATGTCCATGAAGACCTTTTCAGCCCCTGCGCTCTGGGTGAGGATCAGCAACGGGCCTTCCAGGAATCCTGCCGTGATTACCTCCTTACCCAGCCTGTCCACGAACATCTTTGTGCCGTCGATGATCACGCCGCTGCGGCCCTTCTTGGTGTCAGGCATGGTCGCGAACTTCTTTTCATAGTCCTCGGGATTCTTGACCAGCGGGTCGACGACGAACGGCGTGTTCTGCTCGTCGAACCTCACGCCCGCGCCAAAGTCGCCAGCACAGACCGAGAGGTCCATCAGGCCTATCGCGAAGTCGTAGTCCATTGCCTTCTGCCCGGCCACGAACGCTTCCGCGTACTTCCTCGGGTCCGTGCACCACTCGGCGTATGTCGTCGGGACGCTCAGCAACCGCCTCTGGACGCCGGTAGCGATCGGATAAACGGTCAGCCTGTCGACCGGCTTGTCCTGGAGCGCGCTGACGCACCTTTCGATGTGAGACATTGCCATTACAGCACCGCCTTCAGCTTGTTCACTGCCTCCTGCGCGTTGATGCCGTGCAGGTCAGCACCGATGTCGTCCGCGAACTCCTGGGACGTCGGGGCGCCGCCGATGATGATCTTGACCTTCATCCTGAGTCCGGCCTCGATCAGTCCGTCGACGCACAGCTTCATGCCGTCCATGGTCGGGGTCATGAGCGTGCTCATGGCCACAACGTTCGCGTCTTTCTCCTTCGTGTTGTTAACGAAGTTCTCGATCGGAACGTCGCGGCCGAGATCGGTCACTGACATTCCGGCTGCCGTCAGCATGGTCTTGACAAGGTTCTTCCCGATGTCGTGCACGTCGCCTTCGACCACGCCGATGACGACACCGACGCGCTTCGCCACATCCTCCTTGGGGATGTGAGGCAGGAGCACGTCCAATGCGCCGTACATCGCGTCGGCGGCAAGGAGCACCTGGGGAAGATACAGCTCGTGGACGGCGTATTTGTCGCCAACGATCGTCATCCCCTTGATCAGCCCATGGTCAATTGCGTCCAGCGCCTTGACGCCAGATTCGAGGGCGGCCTTGGCCTCCTTGATTGCCTCGTCCTTCTTGCCCCCCACAACTGACTTTTCCAGTCCTGCTAGAATCTCCTCTCTCTTCAATTAATTTCCACCCCCTCGCAAAAAAAGCGAGTTCGCGCTCTTCAACGACAATTGTTAATAAGAAAGTTAGCATGGATGGAGGCACCATCCATTAAGTCCGTTAATCGAATCCAGATGGTTCGTAAACAATTGAAAAACAAGGGGTTTTTCGCCGAGGAAGGGGAACTACCTATTCTCGGCTAGCGGCCTCCGTAGCCGTCTCCAGTCTCAGGGACTCGGGGGTGGGGGCGGTGGGGGCTGTTGGTACTGCTGGTACTGCGGTGGCTGTGGCGGTGCCTTCGGTTTGCGCATCACGACGGCAACTATCACCACCACGACGACGACCAGGACGATCAGACCGATGATCATGATGGCGATCCAGGCGTCGACGACGCCATTGATGTTGGGGAAGTAGTCGACCTTGAGTGTGGCGTCGGTCGCCTGAAGGTTCGTCCAGGTCATGGTGTACTGCCCCGTCGTGGGGACGACGTACCCAGTCCCGCCGCTGGAGACTCCGGCCTCTATCTTGATGCTCGCTCCGTCGGGATCTCTGAATACCTCGGACAGGGAGTGGGTCGCTGTCCACCCGAACACGAACGTTGCTCCTTGGGTCAACTGGACACCTATCTGATATTGCTGGTCAGGGTGTATCACGACCTCGACGTGGGTGGCGCTCGCGGTGGGGAGGGCGGTGATGCACGTGACGAGCATCAGGAACGATAGCAGCAAGACGACGATTCGCTTCCTCAGTGGAATCACCGCGTGAGAGAGAGGCCCCAGCTCTAATAAAAATATCCAGTGGGCGACGCGCAGCTTGAATACGGCGGAACGCGGTGACGCTAGGAGCCCATGATCATCGACGCGCACGTTCACCTTTGGCGCCGGAGCATGTACCCAGACGTGATAATGGACGCATACCTCGAGCCTCTGGTCCTGCTGGACGCGCTCTACTTCTCGGGGGGTCCCCAGGAGGGCAAGGATTGGCTTACCTCCGAGACGGACTCGGAGGAGCTGGTCAACGACATGAAGGTGGCGGGGATAGACCGCTCGGTAATCCTTCCCCTAGACTTCGGCCTGGTCGGACCGACGCAGAAGGGGGTCGAGGAGTTCAACGACTGGATATTCGAGACGTGCGCCGTGTACCCGGACAGGCTGACCCCATTCCTCGGGGTCGACCCCCAGAGAGGCGAGCTGGCGCTGAAGCTCGTCGAGAAGTACGTCAAGAAGCACGACGCGCGCGGCGTCAAGGTCTACCCGCCGACCGGATGGAGGCCGGACGAGGAGCGGATAGCTCCGTTTTGGAAGCTGATCGATGAGCTCGGGCTCTTCGTGGTCACGCACTCGGGTGCGGTCTGGGGCCCGCTGAACGAGGAACTGTCCCGGCCGTCCTACTACGCCCCGGTGCTCGAGCGGCACCAGAACATGAAGCTCGTCGTCGCGCACATGGGCGGCAAGTTCAGGGACGAGGTCTGGCCGCTGCTCGACAAATACCCGAACGTCTACACCGACTGCTCCGCGCTCCAGGGATGGCTGCCCTCGAACCCCGACATGGTGATGAGTCGACTCGCCGAGGTGGCCGAGAGGATTCCGGAAAGAGTGTTCTTCGGCACCGACTGGCCGCTGTTCGAGCTGGCCTACTCGCAGCCCTCCTTCGTCGACCTGGTGAAGAAAGGGACTTGGGGCACGGACGAGATGAAGGAGCGATTGTTCTCAGGCAACTTCCTGCGGGCGTTCGGTCGTTGAGCCGTCCGCCCCTTTCGACCGTTCCAGGATGAGGCGGTCCGCCCAATCCTCGAGGTTGCAGCTGGTGAGGAGGGGGTTCGCCTCGACGTGGTAGAAGTCGTCGCGGGACTGGAAGGACCGCAGGATCGCTCGCAGCTGCGACATGTCCGGAACCCAGCACATCGCCATCGTTAGATCGGTCAGGTTCCTATACTGGTTGAAGAAGAGGATGTGCGGCGAGTGCTCGTTCAACTTGTCCCTCATGAACGGCTTGAGCTCGCCTCTACCCCGCCGCCACAGGTGGATCATGCAGATGATGTCGCTCGTCGCCTCGGGGTCAAGCTCGATCGAGAACTCTACCGCGCCCTCCTCCCTCATCCGATGGACCCTCGCCTCGACGACCGTGCGATCCTCCCCGATCTCCCTGCCGACCTCGAACAGGCTTTTCCGCGCGTCTCGTCTGAGCGAGGCCAGGATGCGGTAGTCCAGTGAATCAAGGGACGGTCTCTCCTCGTGGACTCTCGGCAGGCCCGATCTGATGCCGAAGGTCAGGTCCGTCATCCCGAGTTCCTCTCGTAGGAATACCACGTAGGAGTCGAGGTGTATCAGGCGGCGAAGGGTGGCCCCGACGTAGATCCTCGATCCCGCCGCGAGCCCGATCCAGGAACTCGAGTCGTTCTTTCCGAGCTTTTCCCTCGCCTCTTTTAGCGAGCTGATCTCCGACGTCCCGAAGATGAACACGTTGACCGCTCGCAGATGGCTCGGCGGGATTCGGGCGACGAAGTCTCGTACTATCCCGTCTTCGCGGAGCGAGGCGATCCTGCGGTTGACCTCGTCCTCGCCGAGCTCGAGGAACTTGGCCACCTCCACATCGGGGCGGCGACAGTCGGCGAGCATCATCTGGGTGATGACGAGGTCGGTGGTATCTAATGACCGTGGCATCGCCTCCGAGAATGCAACTGCGCCTAGAAGTACTCCCTCACCCCCGAGCGCCGCTCAACGCTTCTTAAGCCTCTGCTTCTTGGGGCAATAGATCGTCGTCCTCCCGCCCACCGTGATGCTCGCGAGGCGGGCCCCATGCATCCCGGGACACCGCTCTCCCTCCCGACGGTTCCTGAGCAGATACGTACTCGGCAACGAATCGAAGTCGGAACCCACGGCGAGTGACCGGCCCATCACCCTCTTGACGCACCTGTGAAGCTCCCTCAGCTCCACTTCGTCGAGAAGAGCGGCCGCCGTGAGAGGATGGATGCCCGCCTGGAAGAGCGCCTCATCCGCGTAGAGGTTTCCGATGCCTGAGAACACCGATTGGTCGAGGAGTACGCTCTTGATCGCCTTCCTGTGCCTTCGGACCTTCTCGGCGAAGATGCGCGAGGAGACGGTCATCACGTCGCGTCCGAGATGCTTCCGCTCCACGATCTCATCGATACCGGTGGCGAACCCGATCCGACCGAACCGACGCATGTCCTCGAACACAAGCCTCCGGCCGTCCTCGAGCTCCACAACGAGCCTGGCGAACCTCGGGGTCTCGTCTTCCGACCGGTCGATGATCACGTCCCCGGTCAGGCCGAGGTGGATTGCCAGCACACCTCCTTCGGTCTCGAGGAACAACTGCTTGCCGATCCTTCCCGCCCTCAGGAATTCCCTGCCCGTCAGCTCGTCCCGAAGGCGCTTGGCCGTGGTCCCGTCGAGCCTCTTCTCGTCGAGGATCCTGACCTTCGTTATCTTCCCGCCGAGGACGCCCGCCTCCAAGCGGCGCCTCACCAGCTCGACCTCCGGCAACTCGGGCATCGCCCCCGATACGGCTAGCGAGCTATTGTTCGTTGCGCCAGGCCGAGCGCGGATTGTCAGATGCAATCGCGCTTCGTTGCGGCTGCGGCCGCGACGACCGATTCACCGGCGCCCCGACCTCAGGTCCTCTCTCATGCGGACGAAATCATCGCGCGAGATCTCCCCTCTAGCATAGCGCTCCTCGAGGATCGTCTCCGCGTCGGAGCCACGGGCATACTCGTCCCAACGCCAGTGTCCCCAATGATAGTGCCCCCAGTCCGTGGGATGGATCGCCGCCAGGATCAGAATCACGAACAGGATGACGAGGAATGTCAGCGGGATCAGCATGAAAATCCAGCCGTGGTTCATCATCGTCCACGGTCCCCAGTATCCCGTCCCGAAGCCGCCGGTCGCCGCGATGACGATGACCACCGAGATGACGAAGATCGGGATCAGCAATAGGAGCGCGATGACCGTCAATCTGAAGCTCCTCTCGTTCATGCCGCCTTTTCATAGGAAGGGCCGTCTC
>JAJRAL010000160.1 GCA_028679935.1 Methanomassiliicoccales archaeon
CGATGAATATCGTCCTGTCGGCGTCGCCGTCGTGCGCTATTCCCAGGTTCGCGCCGGTCTCCTTGACCAGCGCTTTGAGGTCCGCCAGGTGGTCCTCGGTCGGCTCGGAGGGATGCCCCGGGAACGTGCCTAGGGGGTTCGAGTTCAAGGTGACAGTCCTGATGCCGAGCTTCTCGAGCAGGGCGGGCGTGCAGACCGATCCGGCGCCGTTGGCGCAATCGAGGACGACTGTCAATTCAGCCTTCGCGATCTCCTTGGCGTCGACCTGTCTGAGGACGGCGGCCTGATAGCTCGCGATCGCGCCGGAGACGTTCCTCTGGTTCCCCACACCGCTCCAGTCCTGGGACAGGTAGCTGCGCTCGAAGTAGATGCGTTCGATCTCCTCCTCCTTGGAGCGGGGCATCTCGATGCCGTCGGAGTCGATGGCCTTGATGCCGTTGAATTCGGGAGGGTTGTGCGAAGCGGTTATCATCACCCCGCCGGCGATCTTGCTTGTCTTGACGAAGTACTGCAGCGCCGGCGTCGGCACCGTGCCCAGGTCGAGGACGCTGGCCCCGACGGACATCAGCCCGGCCATCGCCGCGCTCCTGACCATCGCGGCCGAGGTACGCGTGTCCGCACCGACCGCTACCGGTCCGCGCATGAACGTGCCTATGGCGCGTCCGACATCCATCGCCAGCTCCGGCGTCATCTCTTTGTTGACGACGCCCCTGACGCCGTTGGTCCCGAACAGACGCTTCGCCATCGCCTATCTTGCCTTCTGTCTCTGGGCGATTATCAGGATATGGATGATGTCCGCTGCGTCCTTGCACTTGTCTGCAGAATTCTCGATGCCGTGCAGGATGTCGCGCATGAGGTAGATGGCCTTCGGGTCGATGTCGGCGAAGAATATCTCCTTCTTCGTGCTGAAGTACATCTCATCCAGGATGTGCTCTTGCACCTCCACGCCCCTTTCGTACCTCATCGCGGCCTCCTCGTCGACGCCGAGCGAGTCGATGCACATCTTGAGTTGCTTCGCCGCCTTGTCGAGTTCCGCGGCCATGGCGCAGTACTTGTTCCAGAGGGTGAGCGGGACATTGACGTTCGCCTCGATGACCAGTTGCAGGTTCATCCCCGCCTCCTTGGCCCAATCGGCGACGTAATCCATGCGGCGGATAAGGTGCATCAGGTCCTCCCGCTCCTTCGACTCCATGTCGCCCTTCGAGAGCTCCTCGGTGATCATCGCCTCGAGGTTGTCCGCTTCCTTCTCGGAGAACATCGTCCGCTTGATCGCGTCGAGCGCCCTCTCCCTGTCGCCCTTGCACAAGGCGGTGAGCACTCTGTCAAGTTCCGTCGTGGTGTCCGCGACCTTCTGCGCGTGGTCCCGGATCCCCTTCATGACAACCGATTCTCTGCGCTTCCCGAACCATTCCAGCAACGATCCGCCCTCATTCAAGTTTGATCGCCTCCGCGATTCCTTCTCTCGGCCGCGGGTACACCACGGCCGCCTTCCGGTTGACCATCAGATAGACCTCCTGTCCAGCGTGATATAGCTTTCCCTCGGCGGCCGGCACGTCGAACTCGATGTGGTCCTGACTCCTCGAGCGCGCGACGACGCGCCAATACGTGCCCATGTACGTCAGCTGCTCGATTGTCGAGGGAAGCCCGTCGGTGAAGGGGAAGACGAATTCCGGCCTGCAGGAGATGACGACCCCGTCGCCGACCTCGTGGTCGCATTCCGCCACCTCGATCATCGAGCCGTCCCTCAACTCGATCTCAGACTTGCCCTCGACGCAGGCGGACACCCAACCCTCCAGCAGGTTCGTCTCTCCGATGAAGTTGGCGGTGAAGAGGTCCTTCGGCCGCGTGTACAAATCCTCCGGCGTTCCGCTCTCGACTATCCCGCCGGCGCGCATGACGACGATCCGGTCGGAGACGGACATCGCCTCTTCCTGGTCGTGGGTGACGTGGATCGTAGTCAGGCCGAGGGACTTGACGATCCTCCTCAGCTCATACCGCAGGTCGACCCTTACCCTGGCATCGAGCGCGGAGAGCGGTTCGTCTAGCAACAGGAGCCGGGAGCCGGAGGCGAGCGCTCTCGCCAGCGAGACCTTCTGCTGCTCTCCTCCGGCCAGCTCGGACGGGAACATGGCCATCTTCTCCAAGAGCTTCACCAGACCCAGGTACCTCTTTGCGATCGATTCCTGCTCCTCCTTCGGCAGGTCCTTGACCCTCGGCCCGTAGGAGACGTTGTTCACCGCGTCGAGGTGAGGGAACAGGGCTATGTTCTGGAACACGTAGCCGACGTCCCTTTCCTCGATCGGGACGCCCCTCATGTCCTTGCCGCCGATAGAGACCGAGCCAGTGGTCGGTTCGAGGATGCCAGCAATGATCCTGATGAGCGTCGTCTTTCCGCATCCCGACGGACCGAGGACAGTCACGTACTCGCCGTCGTTGATGGTCAGGTCGACGTCGTCGACCGCCACCACCTTCCCGAACCGGACCGTTACCCCCCTGAGTTCGACTCGCGGCATCTACTCCACCCTCAGCTCCTGCTCCAGTCCCTTGGGAGGCATGGCGAAGACGCTCGCCTTGTCCGATCCCCATTTCACATTGACCACGTCGCCGACGGAAAGCTTGCCCTTGCGCCACGACGGAATCTTCGAGGAGAAGCGTCCCAGCTTGCCCATGTCCAGA
>JAJRAL010000032.1 GCA_028679935.1 Methanomassiliicoccales archaeon
ATGATGCGCAGCACCTTCAGCGCCATGCCGCATTCGATGTGATCGATGACGGTGCCGTTCCGGATCGGCGTCACCTTGAGGTCCTTCATGAGACCTCGCCTCCCAGGACCAAGAGAAGGAGCGCCATCCTCACCGGGACGCCATTGAACGCCTGCTGGAAGTATCTCGCGTGCTGCGTCGAATCGACCTCCGGCGCTATTTCGTCCACCCTCGGCAGCGGATGCATGATGATCAGGTCCTTCTTCGCCTCGCGGAGCACGTCGTTGTCGATGCGGTAGCAGCCCTGGACCTTCTGGTATTCGCTCGCGTCCGGGAATCGCTCCTTCTGGATGCGGGTCACGTAGAGCACGTCCACGTCCCTGATGACCTCCTCCAGCTTCGAGGTCAGCTTCGGCTTGCCGCCGAGCTTCTCCACCTGCTTGACCGTGTCGCGTGGCATCTGGAGGCTTGCCGGAGCGACGAATGTCACTTCGGCCCCGAAGGTCGTCAGCGCCTCGGCGAGCGAGTGCGCCGTCCGGCCGTACTTCAGATCGCCGACCAGGGCGACCTTCACCCCCTCGATCTTGCTCTTCTCGCGCTTGATCGTGAACAGGTCCAGGAGAGTCTGGGTGGGATGCTGCCCCGCCCCGTCGCCGGCGTTGATGACCGGCTTGGATGAGAAGTGGGCCGCGAGCCTCGCCGCGCCCTCGTGCGGATGCCTGAGGACGATGACGTCGGAGTACGATTCGACCATCCGCACCGTGTCAGTGAGCGTCTCGCCCTTGACCACGGACATCATCGAGGGGTGGGACATCTCGAGCGTCTTGCCGCCGAGGCGGGCCATGGCGCTCTCGAAGGACATCCTCGTCCGGGTGGAGGGCTCAAAGAAGAGGTTGGAGAGTATCTTCCCCTCCAGCACCTTCGTGTGCTTCTCTCCCTTGGCGTAAGGGATCATCTTCTCCGCCAATTCCATGACCTGCTCCATCTGCCCCTTGGAGAGGTCCCGGATGGAGACGATGTCAGAACCCTTGAAGCTCATTCTACCCCTCGCCTCGGAATATGGCAAGTGCCTATAAGTTATCTTCGTCCTAGCGCTTAGCCAGTCAGGTCGATGCCGGGCCGTGCTCGTCGAACCGGTCGAGCACTTCCTGCATCCTAGCGTACCAGTCGTTGACGCATTCCTCGAGCTTCTTCTTCAGCGCGTCCCGGCTCACCGCTCGGTACATGTGATAGTATCCGCCGCGTTCGATCCGCCTCGTCTCGCGGTAGGCCATGCCGCAGCTCATCAGCTTCTGCAATGCACGGTAGACGGTCGAGCGGTCCCGTTTCATCTTCGCCGCCAGCTCGTCCGCCCTGACCGGGCCGAGCTCGCTCATCTTCTGGTAGACCTCGACCTCGAACGAGCCTAGGGAGAAGGCGCACTGCACCAGGTCCTGACAGGTCGAGACCTCGGCGATGATTTTCTCGGGGAGCATGAATACTTCCGTCTTGCGCAGTTCCTGCGCGAAAATCTTAACTACTATGCGGTTTTTATAGTTGTCGCACAACCGTGCATAACCGTTGAGGGTGAGCGGATGAACAAGGACGAGAGCCTAGACTGCAAGGGCCTGATGTGCCCTATGCCGATCGTCAAGCTGGCGAAGAAGATGAAGGAGATGCAGGTCGGGAAGGTCCTGGAGCTGGTCGTGGACGACCCGGGCTCCAAGGAGGACGTCCCCGCCTGGTGCAGCCGCACCGGGAACGAGCTCCTGGAGATGAGGCAGGAAGGCAAGGACTATTACTTCTACGTCAAGAAGAAGGCCGCATAACGGACAACCTTACATAATGGATGGTTCCAAGCAACAAGGGGTGAATCAGATGGCAAAGAAACTGGTAATGGTGGTGTCGGAAGGAACTTTCGACAAGGCGATGCAGTCGATGATGATCGCGAACACGGCCGCGAGCATGGGCATGGACGTGCACATATTCCACACGTTCTTCGGCCTGCCGCTCTTGCTAGGCAACGCGGATCCGAAGCTGCCTGGCGAAATGGCCCCGCAGACGGATGGATTCAAGGAGAAGATGAAGTCCGTCGGGGTCGAGGACTACGGCGCGATGAAGAAGATGGCGATCGAGCTCGGGGTGCACATGTATGCCTGCTCGACCACGATGGAGCTGATGGGTGTCAAGAAGGAGCACCTCACCGAGGGCGTCGTGATACTCGGAGCGGCGGGGTTCTTGAACATCGCCGCGGACAGCGACATGCAGTTCTTCATCGGGTGAGCCGGTGTCGTCCATCCTCTTCATCATGACGAAGTCCCCGCACGAGTCGACCGGGCTGGAACTGATCCCGGCGATCGGGGCGGATTCGAAGAAGGGCGTGATGCTCTTCGAGGACGCGACGTACTTCGCCGTCGACAAGAAGGCGTCGAAGCACCTCTCAGACCACGTCGACGAGATCTACGTCCTGAGCGACGATCTGGCGGCGAGGGGCTTCCGGGGGATGGCGACGGGCAAGTTCAAGGAGATCGATTACGCCGAGGCGGTCGACCTGATCATGGAATGCTACGACCGCACCGTCACGGTGTGAGGTGGGACGAATGGCGAAGACGCTGTTGGTCCACCTGAGATCGGGCTCGATGATGAACATGGATTCGAACGTCGCGGTGAAGCTGATGTCCGCCGCCCTGGACAAGGGCTACAACGTCCGCTTCTTCGGATACGGCGAGGGGATAACGGTCATCAAGGAAGGGCAGGACCCGAAGCGCTTCCCCAACGTCGGCGAGGAGCTGAAGAAGCTCGCCGAGAGGGGCGCTACGATAGTCGTCTGCGAAACCTGCTGCGCCGCAAGGGGCATACACCGCGGCGAGGAGGTCAAGGGCTCGAAGATCGGAAGCCTGACGAACCACCTGTCGAAGTTCGTGGCCGAAGCGGACAAGATGGTCACGCTGGCGAGGTGATTTCGATGGCCAACAGCATTCTGATACTGGCTACGAAGGCGCCGTACGGGAACGAGGACGTGTTCGCAGGCGAGCGGCTCTCGCTAGCGATGCTGGCGAGCGGCCTGATCGGCCGGAGCAGCCTCCTCCTGGTCGGGGACGGGGCGCTCAACGCGGTCGCGACGCAGGAGCCTGCCGCGATCGGCATGCCCTCCAACATCGAGGCGGCGAACGACCTAGCTGACTTCGAGGGCGAGGTCTACGTCGTCGAAGAAGACCTGAAGGAGCGCGTCGGCGACATGCCTGTGATCCCGAGCATCAAGGTCATCACCTGGGACAGGGCCAGGGAGATAATCCTGGACCACGACCTCATAACCACCTTTTGAGGCCCTGAGCCTCAGCCTCCCTCCCTTTTCCATTCTGCAAGGTTATTTACCCGGCTCGACATTGGCTCTGCGATGATCGAGAACCATGCCCGGTGGGGCCTGGCCAGGACGTCATCGCTCACCGTAGGGGCGGCGAAGGTCGCGACCCCGGCGATAGCGTTCCTCGAAGCCGAGGGCGTCTCCGTCCCGGACGGTGCGAATGTCATCTCATCAGTCGGCCCGGATGGCACGACGCTCAGGACGGTAGAGGGGGCTGAGCTCCGCAAGCTGCCCGCTCGTTTCTGGATCCCTTCGTCATACAAGGCGGAGGAGGAGGCGGACGATGCCTGCGGCCTGCCAATGAGGATTCAGCCTTCCTCGGAGGACATCGCATTGTCCCGTGGCGGCGAAGAGGTCGTGCTGCTCGAGCACGCCTTCGAGCTGAGGAGGGATCCAAGGGCATTCGTCAGAGCGATCTCCGCCCTCAGGCGCGACGTCGGGCCAAGGCCGATAGTCTTCGCGCCTGGCCTGATGGACGTGTCCAATCTGGCCATCCTCGCATACGCCGGAATAGACCTTATCGATTCATCACTCATCGCGTACCAGGGCCTGCGCGGCGTCCTGTCGACGACCGAGGGATGGCTCCCGGTCGAGACCGATGTGGCCGCTTCCCCGGAGGACGCGGCATCATACAATTGCCTGGCGGCGGCGAGGGAACTCGCAGTAGTCAGGCGCACGATATCGGCCGGACGCATCAGGGAGCTCGTCGAACTGAGATCGAACGCTTCGCCGTGGGGCGTCGCGGTCCTCAGGCTCTTGGACCTGGAAGAGCAGGCTCTGCAGGAGCGCTTCGTCCCGGTGACGGGGCCGAGGTTCTACGCGAACTCCAAGAAGTCGCTGACAAGACCCGACATCCTCCGATACCGAAGGTGGGTCATGGAGCGGTTCAGGCCTGCGCCGCACAAGAAGGTCTTATTGCTCATCCCCTGCTCGGCGAAGAAGCCGTACTTCACCTCGAAGAGCCACCGGGCATTCCGCTCGGCGCTGACCCGCGTTCCGAACCATGAGGCCGTCCAGGAGCTCATCGTCACCTCGCCGCTCGGCGTCGTTCCGCGCGAACTCGAACTGTTCTATCCG
>JAJRAL010000104.1 GCA_028679935.1 Methanomassiliicoccales archaeon
AGCAACTTGGGGTCAGCCCCTGAAGGAGAGAGGTTGTCTCAGCTCTCCAGGGCCTTGATGTCTTCGTCGTCGGCTTCTTGGAGCGTCACTCCGGCCTTGGCGGACGCGGTGTCGAGCTCGGCGTTGTTCATCTGCTCGACCGGCTTTCCCCCGACGGCCTCGATCTTCTTCGCGTCCTCCGGGGACATCTTGGCGGCCGTGCCCTCCTTGTTCGCGACGACCACCTGGTTCATCCGCATCACCCTCTTCGTCGTTCTGCGCGCAGTCCTCCTCGAGATCCGCCGCATCTCCCTTCTTCTCATCCCGAACATGCCCGCGTAATTGGGAGGGGAGGGGGAATACCCTCGTACCCTGCCTCACTAGTCAATAGACCTCCTGGCTCGACCCATATCCGACCCCAACCGACCGGATGCGAGGGGACCGGAGCCTCGTCATGTCAACTGCGCGGCACCTTCGCCCGCCCACCCCGCCTCATGCTAGGTCTCGGAAGTAGAAGGGCAAGAACGCCTGCGACGATGGAGATCGCGGCCATCACCGGCAGCGCGATCGAAAGCCGGGTGTAGTCGTTCAGGATGATCAGACCGACGAGCGAAGGGCCGAGGGCTGCGCCGACCGTCGTCCCAATCCCCCAGACTAGAGCGTTCTCGGTCGACCCCGAGCCGACCTTCGCGTAATCCCCTGCAGCCGAGAGCATCAGCACGTAGGAGTTCAGGGAGAAGAGGCCGAACGCGAACAGGAACGCCAGGACCCAGAGGCCCGTGGCGTAAACGAACGCGAGGATGAAGATCGCCGCTCCGAACGAGGTGATGGAAAGGATGAGGCGCTCCTGGAATCTATCGGAGAGTATCCCGAAGAGCGGCTGGCCGATGATGCCGGCGGAGTACATGATGGTCACCGCGATTCCAGTGTCCGTCACGCCCGCACCTTTTGTCACGCCGATGAAGGTCGGCACCCAGGCAACGATCCCGACCTCGGCCATGCCCCTCACGAGAGCGACGACGGAGAGGGCGGCGAGGCCGCGGTTGAGCTTGCCCTTCGAAGACGAGTCTTTGGGCGTGGGAGGGAGGCGGGTACGACGAAGGCCGAGCCAGACGACCGATGAGAGGATCAGGCCGATCAGGCCGAACAGAGCGATCGAGCCTTCCTGGGTGAGCGCCACGGCGAAGACTGTGAATAGGGCAGGATACAGCATCCGGCCCACGCTCCCCACCGCCCCCGCGATGCCCAGGACCTTGCCCCTTGAGCCGTCCGGGTGGCTGCTGCGCAGGATGGTGGCGCTCAACGGATGGAAGAACGCGCTGCCTATCCCTGCGACCAGGGCTGACACGGCCGAGAACAGGACCAGGGCGCTGCCGGTGGCGAGCGCGAGGGACAATGCGAAGCCGATCAGGCCGAACGAGAGCAGCGCGAGACCGATGCCTATCATCGGTCCGGGCCTTCCCGTCCGGTCGGCCATCCGACCCAGGTAGACACTGGCGACGACCGAGGAGGCGTAGAACACCACCAGCATCCCGCCCACGTCGGTCGCCTGCACGCCTGGTTGCAGCGCGAGGAGGGCCGCTATCACTGGGACGAAGAACGTGCTGCCATCGTTGACGAAATGGCCGATGGAAGCGAGAACGAGCGTCCGGCCGCCGTCCTTGTCCGAGATCGTTTCCACGGTCGAATCCTATTCGAGATGGCGGTATAACTCCGCTACTGTTCCCTCGACGGCAAGGACCATCCAAGCAGATTCGAGGCGGCGATATCCACGCTCGGCCTCGCCGACCTGGCCGCCGTCCCGCCCGCGGCGATCCTGCTAGGGCCATCATACTTCGCCTTCGCCGCGTTCGTCGTGAACGACGCGATCAGGGCGGCCGTCTTCAGGCGCTAGGAGGTTGCCCCTGGGGGGGGCCGAGAATGGGTGAATCATCGAAGGCCAGACGTTCAACCCGTCTCGACTCGCCAGCGTCAAGATTCTATATTCTAGAAGACCGGTAACATGTATTAAGTATGTCTTGAAGAATCGACTCCCAAGCAGAGACCTCCATCGCGCTATGGGGAGTCTCTAGTGTGGAGGAGAGAACAGATGAAGAACGGCAGCAGACTCATATCAGCAACTCTAGGCATGGTCATGGTTCTGGGGCTGTTCCTGGGCGCTCTCGCTGGACCGGCGACCGCGGTCCTCGCGACGCCGACCCCGGTGGTCACGATTTACTCGCCCGCGAACAACACCTACACCAACCATGGCTACATGTATGTCAACTGGACCGTGACGGTGGTCACTAGTGATATCTGGAACTACACCAGGACCTACGCGGTGGGCGCAACCCCGCCGGCGTACACCAACGTCTCGGAAGCCAGCTCGGTGAACCATACCCTGGCGAACGGCACCTACAAGACCGACGTCTTCGTGGTGCACTGGAACGGAACCGGATACCAGAACTCGACGGTGAAGAGCGTCACTTATACCATTGACCAGAACGCCCCGACCATCGTCTCGACCCTGCCGTCCGGGTCCGCGGTACCACTGGCCACGCATTTGGTAGTGGTCTTCTCCGAGGCTATGAAATCCAGCACCGTCACGGTGAGTCTCACTCCCGCGGCGGTGGTGAAGGGTGATAATACGTGGTCGCCTGACGGCAAGACGGTAACGATCTATGTGGAGCTCGCATACTCGACGACCTTCACGGCCAACGTGGCCGGCAAGGACCTCGCGGGCAACGCCCTCACCGGGAGTCACACCTACTCGTTCAGCTCTCTGACGTGGGTGTATGGCGTCCTGGTGGACTCGAACAACAAGGCGCTCTCCAACGCGACCGTCACCCTCACTCCGCCATCCGGCGGCACGGTCATCACCACGACCTCGAGCTCGACCGGACAGATCGGAGTGCTGGTCCCGGCCAACACCTATGCGATCAAGATCACCCTGAGCGGCTACAACACTGTTGACAAGACTGGTGTGACCGTCGGTCCCGGCCTCGCGGCGAACAACCTAGGCACAGTAACGATGGGCACAACGATGGATTGGACGATCCCGATTGTCATAATCGTGATCGGCATCATCGTCATCGTCGTCATTGTGGCCGTGGCTAGGCGCAAGTAGACGAGCAAACATCAAGCGCCCGGCAACGGGCGCCTCAAATCCATTTTCTTGTTTCTCTGGCCGATTGCACCGCTTCTGACCAGAGGATGTTGGGGCTCTGCGATAATGAAGCGCTCAAATGCCCGAGGCTGCGTCGAATCGATGGTGCTGAGGATGAGCGCGGAAGAGAACCTGAAGCTGATGAAGAAGCTCGACAACGCCTGGGACGCGCATGATTGGCCGGCGGTCGGCAAGTACCACGCGAAGGACGCCGCCGTGTTCTGGCCTGGCGGCATGCCGCCGACGAAGGGACGAGGCGATCACGAGAACGTGGGCGCGGAGTTCACGAAGGCCCTCCCCGACAACAAGTCTCGGAACGACCCGTACCGCGTGGCGTTCGGCCAATGAGATTGGACGTGCACCGTGACCGACTCCACCGGCACGATGAAGGGGCCGATGAAGGGCGCCTATGGCAAGGAGATCGCCCGACGAACAAGATATTCAAGGTCGAATTCTGCACCGTGGCGCAATGGAAGAACGGAGAGATCCTCGAGGAGATGCTGTTCTACGATCTCATCGGCATGATGAAGCAGATCGGGCTGACGTAGTCGCGAGGAACGGGCAAGGCGCTTCGAGTACCTCAAACAGACTCATCGTATTAGGTCGGTCTAGCGACGCAGCAGCATCTTGACTAGTCGCGAAGAATCGATGATCCAGAAGGGAATCGTGGCGGGCCC
>JAJRAL010000011.1 GCA_028679935.1 Methanomassiliicoccales archaeon
GCCTGGAGGACTCTCACGAGGTGTACGAGCAGTTCCGAGCGAACTGTGCCGATGCGGGCCTCGACCATGCCCCGTCGGCGTTGCGCAAGGAGTTGGAGCCCAAGCTCGCGCTAGCCTCAGATCCGCTCTATCTAGGAAGGCTGCTCGACCTCTCGGTCGAGGATGACGAGATGCGACTTCCCGAGCGCTTCGAGACGGTCGAGAAGGGTCGGATGGAGGAGCTGCGCCAAGCGGCGATGGAGACGTCGATGGACTCGCTGTCATCGATGGACCCGACGTCGTCCCCGGTCTACTGCGACGAGACCGGAAGATGGAATGTGTTCATGTCCACCGATCAGGAGCTGGACCTCTACGAGATGGAGAAGGGCGGAGCGATGCGCCGTGTCGAGACGATCAAGCCCGATTCGGTCAGGTTGCTGGCGCCCGAGGGTGACGGCGTCAAGCTCTTCGTCGAGTACCTGGGCATCCTGAACCGGAGGGACAGCATGCTTGGCCACGCCTACTTCCTCGTCGACGATCTGGGCTACGAGGACCACATCTCCAACGTCTACTACGGAGCGATCGCGACCGCCGCCCTCGACCTGCTCTGGAGGGGATCGCTCCTCGCTTACGTGCGCCGCGGGAGGCTCGACCGAGCGGGGATGATGGAAGCGATAATATACTATGACATGGACCGACTGGACGCCCCGACGATCGGCGCGTTCGTATGACTGAATGCCTGGTCTGGGGACAAAAGCTTTAATACTGTCGCATTTATCCCGCAGATTGGTGACTCAGGACATGCAGAAACCCCTCGCGGTACTGAACCAGGCGATCAATAGCCAGGTCATCGTCGAGCTCAAGGGCAACCGCGAATACCGGGGAGTCCTTGACGGGTACGACCCGCACATGAACGTCGTGCTCAAGAACGCCGAGGAGCTCATCAACAAAGAGGTCGTCCGGAAGCTTCCCGTCACCATCGTCCGTGGCGACAACGTCATCTACATTTCACCTTGAGGAGCTGGTACAATGGGAAAGGGCACCCCCGCGATGGGCAAGATGGGCAGCAAGAAGGTACACGTCCCTTGCCGCCGATGCGGAAAGCACGCTTACAACATCAGGAAGGGCGTCTGCGCCTCCTGCGGATACGGCAAGACGGCCAAGATGAGATCCTATAATTGGGCCAAGACGCATTGATTTCTAGAGGGGAGGCCTTGACCGACAAGCCCAAGCATTTCTGCGGGGTGGCCGGCATGGCCTTGACCACGAACGTGGTGCCGCTTCTCAAGAAGGCGCTGCGGGTCATTCAGCATAGGGGGCAGGAGTCCGCCGGCATCGCCATCTTCGACGGCAAGATCCGCGCCGTGAAGGGCATGGGCCTGGTGCACGAGGTCCTCACGCCATCCGCGATCGGGCATCTCAGGGGCGAGTGCGGCATCGGGCACGTCCGTTACTCCACCACCGGCACCTCTTCTTCCGAGAACAGCGCGCCGATAGTCGTCACGACGATGCAGGGCGAGGTTGCCCTGGCGCATAACGGCGACATCGTGAACGCCGAAAGAGTCAGGAACAAGCTCCAGTCGGAAGGATGGGCGTTCCTCACCACGACCGACTCGGAGATCATCGTCCGCCTGATGGCCAACGAGCTGAGCCAGAACCCGGACCCGATCCGGGCCATCAAGAACACCATGAAGATCATCGACGGGGCGTACTCGCTGACCGTCATGTTCAATGGCCGGATCTTCGGCGTCCGCGATCCGTTCGGCTTCCGACCCCTGTGCATCGGGCGGCTGCACGACGGCTATGGTCTGGCTTCCGAGAGCGCGGTCTTCGACGTGCTCCAGGGCGAGTTCATCCGCGACGTCGCGCCGGGCGAGATAGTCGAGATCACGCCGGAAGGGTTCCAGTCGCACAGTGTACCGGCGATGCCGCACCGGGCGCACTGCATGTTCGAGTGGGTCTACTTCGCCCGCCCCGACTCCGTCATCGACGGGCTCGAGGTCTACGTCTCTAGGAAGAGGCTGGGGCAGATACTAGCGGAGGAGCACCCCTGCGACGCCGATGTGGTCGTGCCCGTGCCCGACTCGGGGAGGGCCCACGCGCTCGGGTACGCGGAGGTATCCGGCATCCCGTACGAGGAGGGGTTCATGAAGAACCGGTACGTGGAGAGGACGTTCATCATGCCAGAGCAGAGCGCCAGGGACGAGGGCGTGATGCTCAAGCTCAATCCGATCCGCTCGACCATCCGCGGCAGGAAGGTCGTCATCGTCGATGACTCGATCGTCCGCGGCACCACCATGAGGCGCATCGTCCAGATGACCCGCAGGGCCGGGGCGAAGGAGGTGCACGTGCGCATCGGATGCCCGCCCGTGCGCGCGCCCTGCTACTACGGCATCGACATGAAGACGAGGGAGCAGTTCGCCGCGACGAACCGCAGCGTCGAGGAGATCGCCAGGCTCATCACGGCGGACAGCGTCGAGTACACCTCAGTGCCGGGACTCGTCAGGGCGCTCGGATTGGCGGAATGCGACCTGTGCATGGCCTGCCTCACCGGCGAGTATCCGTCGAACGTGCCCGGCGAGAGGACCCGCTTCCAGAAGAAGCTGGACGTCTAGGTCGGGAGTAGGAAACCTTTAATTACGGCATCCGCTTTTGCGTAACCTACTGGGCCGGTAGATCAGCTGGAAGATCGCTATCTTGGCATGGTAGAGGCCGCGAGTTCAAATCTCGCCCGGTCCACTCTCCGTTTCTTAATCATCTCGTCCTTCGACCGAATGACGGACGCCTTCTCTCTAGCCATAGCGGGTCACGAGGCGTGGTCGGAGGTGCAGAGACCGCCCATTCTTGCGCACCTACAGGCGTCCTATCTGAATTTCAGGATCCCCATAAAAGCCAAGACTATGATGGCCAGAACCACCGCGCCAATCAGACCGAAGATCAACCAGCCTAAGAGGAACGCGACGACTGCGCCTAGTCCCAAGGCTCCCCAGTTCATCGTAATTGCCATTTCGTGTCCTCTGTCGTGAACACTATTCCGTCCCTGCTATAATGATTTCGAAGGCCTTCGGGCGATCTGGTAGAGTAGATGACGTCTGGTCGCCTCTGGTCCGATGGGGCCGTTGCCCTGCATCACCCCCAGTCGCTCCGAAGGCAATCGCCATCACGGAAAGCTATCGTCAGCCCGCGAGGTACTGGTCCACCGTGCTCACGCTCTTCACCTGGACGATCGAGCTCTTCCAGATCACGTATTCGCTCAATCCCTGCGTCCCTCCGCCGTTGCCCCAGTCATAGGTGTAGCCGAGCCGTGTCCAGGGGAACGCCTTCGGATAGTACGACGAGATCACGTTTCCGGTGAACCAGGTGCGGTACGTCGCGTTGGCCGACGGGTTGAGGAACATCGAGGCGGTCGTGTCGTTGATCTCAGGGTCGCCCGACGGGCGGAACAGGTCCTTCGGCTTCACCCAGACCTCGACGAGGTAGGTGTTCTTGGTGTTGGGTGGAAGGCCTAGCAGCTGCGCCAGCCTCACCGTCTTGTTCACCGAGACGGCCGAGTGCGTGGCGAAGAAGTCCTTGACGTCCGGCGCGAGCGTCACCCAGGTGAAGTCCCACCAGGTGGTGACGTTCTGACCGACCGGATACGAGGAATTGAAGCGCGTGAATATCACCACCAGGACGGAAGCGTTGTCGCCTTCGCCCTTCCACGAGAGCTTCGGATTGTCCTGCGTGACGGGGTTGAGCCCCGAGGATGCGTTCCCGAGCTTGCCGACCATCGAGTTGTCTATCGCTGCGATATACCTCTGGTCGAGGTTGCCAGCGCTCCCGCTCTGTTCGATGGAGACGAGCACTCCTCCGAGCATCGCTCCGATGAACAGGCCGACGACGAGCATCGAGAACCCGAGCGCCGCTAGATCTTTCTGAGCCTCACGATCCATTCGATCCCCGCCTGAAAGACGGAGTGAGGATAATAGTCAATTGCCGTTCCACTATCAACGATGATAGGCGAGGCCGCCCGGAGAAGACAGATGATCCTGTTCACGGCATCTCGATCATGACGTCGTCGCCCTCGACCGTGACCGGATACGAGCCGAGGTCGTGCGCCTTGCCGAATGGCACCCATGGCCCTTTCATCACTTTGCCGTTTCGCACGTCGTATTCAGAACCGTGCCGGGGGCATTTGACGATGTTGCCGATGAGCTTTCCCTCCCAGAGGAGGCCGCCCTGATGAGTGCAGATGCCATCGATCGCGAACAGCTTGCCTTCAAGATTGACGACTAGCACTTTCTTCCCCATCACATCGATCCCTGACAGCTTCCCCGCTGGAAAATCTGCCTGCTTCCCGATCTTCGTCTTGCCCATCGGAATACCCGAAGATGCGTTCCAGCAGCCTCTATTTCAGGCCTGCGGCCGATTCGGTCTAGTCGCGAAGGCCTTGGGCCTACACTTCGATGAGCCTCTCGTTTCCGGCCCCGAACCGGCAGCGGGGAGAGTATTTACGCCTTCACGCAGATTGGAAGGCATCATGATAATCGACGGTCACGTGCACATCTGGCAGAGGCAGATGCTGCCTTCCTCTCTATTGCGTGCCTACCTCGAACCGTTGCTCGCCCTCGACGGGATCGTCATGGACATGACGATCGACCGCGAGGAGGACTGGCCGATGTCCCAGGTCAGCTCGTCGACCCTGCTCGAATGCATGCGCGATGCGGGAGTCGACAAGGCGGTCATACTGCCTCTCGACTTCGGGATGCTTGGCGAGACGAAGGTCGGCATCGAGGGGTACAACGACTGGGTCTTCGATAACTGCGGGAACTCAGACAGTCACCTGATCCCCTTCATCGGCATCGACCCAAGCAGGGGGAAGAAGGCGGAGGATCTCATCGAGAAATATGTCAAGTCCTGCGACGCCCGCGGAGTGAAGGTCTACCCGGCCACTGGCTACTCGCCGAACGAAGAGAGGATCGAGCCGTTCTGGCGGCTGGTCGAGGAGTATGGGCTGATTGTGGTGACGCATGGGGGCGCGACCTGGGGTCCGCTCGACGAGACGTACACTCATCCGATCTTGTTCAACGAAGTGCTTGAGAAGCATCCCGAACTGAAGCTCGTCATCGCTCACATCGGGGGCAAGTTCCGCGCCGAGACGTACGAATTGGCGAAGGTCTTCCCGTACGTCTATGCGGATTGTGCCGCGCTGCAGGGATGGCTGCCGGGAGAGGCGGAGACGTGCCGGTCTAGGCTCAAGGAGGCGGTCGCGAACATGCCCGGCCGGGTGATCTTCGGCTCGGATTGGCCGCTGTTCGACATGAGCTATCCGTACACCTACTGGACGAGGTTCGTCAGGGACGAGGGATGGGCCTCGGCTGAGACGAAGCAAGAGGTGCTCGGCGGCACTATGGGCAGGCTGCTCCGGCTCTGATTCAGCCCTGGAACGGCACGCCCCACTTGCCCTCGAAGAAGTTCTCGACGACCGGCTTCCGCTCCGGCCTCTCGAGCTGTTGCGTCTTCTGCTTGTCCGATAGAAGGGACTGGTCGGTGCCGGGATAGCCGATCATGATCGTGGTGATGACGACGTATTCCTCCGGGATGCCGAGCTCGCGCTTGTGCACCAGCGGGTCGTAGCCGGCCACCGGGTGGGCGATGAGCCCGAGCTCGACCGCCAGGAGACAGAGCTGGCCGACGGCGAGGCCGCATCCGAACAGGAAGTAGTCGCGACGGTCCGAGGGATGACAATCATCCTCCAGCCTCGCGGAGACGACGAAGATCAACGGGGCGGCGGTGCCCCAGACATTGCCCTTCGACAGCGCCATCTTCGCCTTCGCCAACGATTCGGGGTCGCGGCAGACGACGACCCGCCATGGCTGGTTGTTGTTGCAGGAGGGGGCGAGGCGCATCGCTTCGATCAGGGCCGAGGCCTTCTCGTTCTCGACAGGTCTCATGTCGTATGCCCGGAGGGCCCTCCTCGCATGAATCGCATCCTCAACGTCCACGTCCTTCCTCCCATCGAGAATATGTCAGGCGGCGCGGGATAATCCTATGCCTCAGACAAGATAAAAGTAAGTGGAGACGGATATCGTCGGCATGGCTTTCGATCTCACGGCTTCCCCGATGCCGCAGCTCCTGCTGCTGCTGGGCGGCCTGATCGCCCTCGTCATCGCCATCGTCGGCCGTAACCCCAGGACGAAGATCGACAACATCGCCGTCGCCCTCGGTTTCGTCGTCGGCGCGGTGATGATCATCGAGGCGATACTGCTGATGACCGGCGGAGGGCATGCTGGCTCGACGGTCCTGATCACTGGCCTGCTCGGCTTCGGCCTGTTCATGCGCGTCTTCAGGAAGGTCAAGATCGCCCTGATCATCGCCCTCATCGCGGCGCTGGCCACCGGTATCTTCCTCTACGCGCTGGAGCAGTCCCTGCACACCGGCTACCTGACCCCGCTCGTGATCGTGATCATCTCGCTCGTGGTGCTGGTCATCATCTACGCCCTGCTCAGCGTGGTGCAGCTGTTCGCGAACATCGCTGGCGCGCTGATGAGCTGGAGACCGGTGCTATTCGTGCTCGGCGTGCTCGCCCTGATCGAGTCGGCGCTGCTCTTCAGCAACAGCTCCCTCTCGGCGCTGCTGGGTTGGTGACGGACGGAGGGGTCGGGCGCACCCTGTAAGCTATAAATGAGGGCACACTCATCGGAGGAGAGGCGGGCTCGTGGCTTAGCCTGGATATAGCGCTGGCCTTCTAAGGTACGTCGAAAGGCGTGCGCGGGGACAGCCAGATGTCTCGGGTTCGAATCCTTTGTCAAGAAGGCGAACATCCCGACGGGCCCGCCACTTTTCCGCAAGCAAAGATTCATAAACGCCTAGTCAATCTGGGCAGACTACACGTGGAGAGGCC
>JAJRAL010000172.1 GCA_028679935.1 Methanomassiliicoccales archaeon
GCGCACTCCGCCGCATTTCCCTCGTTGTGGATGATGACGACCGCGCCCTCCTCCGCTGTGATGTAGTTGGCGCCGGTGATGCCGATCTTCGAGGAATCGATGTACGACCGAACGTCCTGCCTGATCACCTTGGTGAGGACCTCGGGATCGCTCTGCATATCCCTTCCGAAATGCTTGGCGAGTATGTCGGCGACCTCGTAGCGTGTCAGGTCGACGGCCGGGCCGGTCGGATGCGCCTGCTTCCTGTGCGCGATCTGGATGATCCGATCGCCGGCGTCGGTCTCGACGACGACGATTCCCTTCTCCTCGAGGGACTTGGTCAGCTCGATCTCCTTCGTGACGTTCGACTTGGACTTGACAACCAACCGCTCCTCGCCCAGCTCCCTGAGCACCGCCTCTTGGGCCTCGAGCTTGCTGCAGGGTCCGACGACCCTGACATGATTCGCCTTGAGGTTCGCGATCGCCTCATCGAGCAGGATGCCCTCGGCGGACTCCTTCCTCGCCACCTTCGCCCTTTCCCTCCGGGTATCTAGTCCGCGCATCCGTGGCAGGTTCTCTGCCTGGCGGTTCAGCGTTGTCCGGAAGGCGTTCCTCATCCCGTCGAGCGCCGTGGGGTCAGAAACGTGCTCATCGACCCGCCGTTTCCAGTCGACCCTCTCCGGCGAGGCCATGAGATTCCCTGCGCTCATTCCTCGATCGAAGAGAGGGCGTTCCACTCGACCTCGTGGTCGATACCGCCCTTCGAGAGGATTCGGCTGATCTTCTCCGTGATCCTGACGACCTCGCTGCTGCGGGTCATGCCCCTGATGTAGAACTCCTTCCTCGTCAGGGGGAAGATCAGGCGCATCCTGCCCTTGCGATTGTACCCCTCCGGCTTCCCGTTCCTTTGCAGCTCGGCCATGTTCAATTGGATGAACATCTTGAGGACATCCTCGTCCTCTGGCATCTGGTCCGTTTCCTGAAGAAAAGTTGTCAGAACGTCGGGGAAGACCTTTGCCACATCGCGGTAGTCCTTCTTGCCCTTGAGCACGAGGTGACCGCTGATGGCTTTCATTGGACCTTTTTGATGAGGAGGAACATATTTAACCCTTGCTGAGGCGACCCCCCCTGCATTACGTGACCATCTGAATCCCTTCGTCGACCCTTTGAGCCCCTCACCAGCCAACGTCCATCAGGGTTGGGTTTAAAATCAGGGAGACAATAAAGGTCCATGGTCGTCGCCTTGAGCATAGCGGGCTCCGACTCCATCGGCGGAGCGGGGATCCAGGCCGATGTCAAGGCCATGGCCTCCGTCGGCGTGCACGCCGCTACCGTGATCACGGCGGTCACCTCGCAGAACACGAGGAAGGTCGTCGATATCCTGCCAGTCCCGCCGGCGCACGTCGCATCACAGCTCGATTCGGTGCTGTCAGACGCAGATGTTAGGGCAGCGAAGACTGGGATGCTCTACAGCCCTGATATCGTCAGGACGGTCGCGGGCCGGCTCAGGCGAAGGAAGCTCAAGTTGGTCGTGGACCCTGTCATGATCGCCGGAGTGGGTGACACGCTGAGCTCGGAGGGCCTCGTCGACTCGATCAGGAAGGACCTGTTGCCACTTGCCACGATCGTCGCCCCGAACCGCGAGGAGGCGGAGGCGATATCGGGCATGAAGGTCTCATCGCTCAAGGACGCGAGGCGGGCCTGCGCGAGGATGATCGATCTGGGAAGCGAGATGGCCCTTGTCAAAGGTGGGCATTTCGGAGGCTCGGAATCGGTCGATGTCCTCTTCGACGGCAAGGAGTTCGTCGAGTTGCGATCACCAAGGGTCGCGATCAAGGTCCATGGCTCTGGATGTGCGCTGTCCGCGTACATCGCCGCCTACCTTGCACTAGGAACGGAGCCCCGCGAGGCGGTCGTCCAGGCGAAGGAAAGAATCACCGACGCCATCGAATTCCATCACCGGATAGGGAAAGGGCTCGAGGCGACCCAGCCGATGGCGACGAGCCTGATGGAGATGGCAAGGTACTCTGTCATGACGACGCTCAAGGAGGCGACGGAGGCGCTCGAGGGATTCCTGACCGTGGAATGGATTCCGGAGGTCGGCACCAATTTCGCATATGCCCTGCCTCACGCCAGATACAGCGAGGACGTCTGCGCGCTCGAAGGACGAATCGTCGGGCTGCGGGGGCGGGCGATCCACTCCGGATGCTATTCCTTCGGCGCCTCACGTCACGTGGCCAGAATAGTCCTGGAAGCGATGCGCCACGATCCGGCCATGCGTTCTGTGATCAACGTCAGGTTCTCGGAGGAGCATATCAGGGCGCTGAAGAAGGCGCGCCTGAGCCTCGCATCGTTCGAAAGGAAGGACGAGCCGCCGAAGATGAAGACGATGGAGTGGGGCACGCGTTCGGCCATCGAGTCCGTAGGGGCCGTCCCGGATGTCATATTCGATAGGGGTGGGGTCGGGAAGGAGCCGATGATAAGGATCCTCGGCAAAGACCCGCAGGATGTAGTCCGTAAGCTCAGAGGCGCGATCCATCAAGGGGTGGCGTAACTGAAGATCGCGATGTTCACGGACACCTACCTACCGACCAGGGATGGCGTCGTCACCTCGATCCTGATCACGAAGGCGGAGCTGGAGCGCCTGGGACACCAGGTGACGGTGTTCGCGCCGGAGAATGGTCGGACCGAGACTAGAGAGGAGGACGTCATCTACGTCCGGTCGCTCGGGTTCAAACGCTATCCCGGGTACCGCGTACCCATATTCCCGACGAACAAGTGCGAGCTGCTCGAAGAGCTCGGCGTCGAGGTGATACATTCACAGGGCCTCCTGTTCATGGCTCTCCGTTCGATGTTCGCCGGACGGAGCCTGAAGCTGCCGGTCGTGACCACCTTCCACACCATGGTCACGGACGCGGCGAAGTACTACAACTTCACGCCCTTCCCTGATTGGATGGTGGACCACTTGATGTGGACCTACCTGCGTCGGCTACTTCAGAGGTCGGAGGCGGTTATCGCGCCGTCCGCGGCCATCGAGAAGGAACTGTGGAAGTACGCGCCCAGGATGCGGAGGGTCGACGTCATTCCGACAGGGGTGGACTCGGTCCGATTCAGGCCAGACAACGACGGAAGCGCGGTCAGGGCGCGATACGGTCTCGAAGGCAAGGAGGTCATACTCGTCCTCGGGCGAATCGCTTGGGAGAAGAACATGGACCTCCTCCTCCACGGATTCGCCTTGTTGAACAAGGAGGACCCGAACACGGTCATGCTAATCGTTGGCGAGGGGCCGGCGAGGGAGCACTACATGCAGATGGCGAAGGAGCTCGGCATATCCGAGAGGACGGTCTTCACTGGCTTCGTCCCAGATCAGGACCTCCCGCAGTACTACGCCGCCTGCGACGCCTTCACCATCGCCTCGAAGTTCGAGACGCAGGGTCTGGTTGTCCTCGAAGCGATGGCCTCGGGGAAGCCGGTGGCGGGGATCGATTTCCGCGCGGTGGCCGAGATAGTGCACGACGGCGAGGACGGCTATCTCTTCAAAGAGTCGCCCGAGGATTGGAAGGCGGCCGTCAGACGAGCCCTGGACTCCGACAGGTGCCTCCGTTCGAACGCCCGGAAGAGGGCGGAACAGTTCTCGATCGCGGAGGGGACGAGGAGGCTGATAGAGGTGTATGAGTATTCGATTCATTCCAAACGCAAGAGGGTCGGCCTGGAGTGATTATTGGAGAGCCTGGTAGGAGCGAATCCATTCTCTCGTAATGACGCTCCAGTCGAACATCTCGACCGCCCTACTTCGTGCGGCGGACTCCATGCCGCGCCTGAGCTCATCGTCGGTCAGGAGACGGACCAAGGCGTTGGCCATGACGATGTGGTCTCTGGGCGGCACCAATAGACCGACGCCGCCCGAGACGATCTCCGGGATACCCCCTACGCTTGTCGCCACGGTCGCCCTCCCACAACCCATCGCCTCCGCCAGCACGACCCCCAATGGCTCGTAGTAGGAGGCGAGGGCGAAGACGTCCGCCATGCAATAGTACACGGGCAGCTCCTGCTCGGAGATCCCGGTGACGATGCGGACCCGGTCCCCTATGCCCAGATCGGTCGCTTCGCCGAGCAGCCTGTCCTTGAGCGGCCCCTTGCCGATGATCACCAGGTGTGTGTCCCTCACCTGTTTGACGACCTCGGCCATCGCCATAATCAGGGTGTGGAATCCTTTCTGCTCGACGAGCCGACCGTTCGAGAGCACAACGGGGGAACTGCCCACCCCCAACCTCTGCCTCAGCTCGGCCGTCCTCAGGCCCGGCGTGAAGAGGCCGGTGTCCACTCCATTGTAGACGACGGTTGCCTTGTGCCTCCACTTGGGAGGTATCGTGTCCTCTAGCGCCGAGCGGCTGACGCAGTTGATCCTGTCGCATATCCCGAAGACGAAGTTGCCCATCGTCTCATCGAAGACCCCACCCCAGAAGTCTATCCCCCTCGAGATGCCCTTCGGCCGCGAGTTGTGAACCGTCAGCATGATCGGGGCTCTGAAGATCTGCTTGATCTTCCGGTAGGTCCTGGGGGAGTACCAGAAGCGGTTGTGGAAGTGGTAGATGTCGTAGCCCCGGCAGAACCTCACCATGTCCCGGTTGATGGAGGGGCTGAGGGTGTAGGGGGGCGGGAGGAAGGCGGGGAGCTTCCCGAAGTAGACGGAGGGGACGCGCACCACTTCCATGCCCTTGATCTCCTCCACCGCCCGGCCGTTCGCCTGGGGTATCATCGAGGTCAGTACCTTGACCTCGCAATGGTGATCGCGGACCAGGCGGCTACCCACCTCCAGTACGACCTTCTCCGTGCCCCCCACGTAGGGGAAGAAGAGAGGGTCGAGCATGCACAACTTCAGATCGGCCACGTGCCTCGTTCAGAAAGGCTCTCCAGGTATATTAATGGCTGAACCTTGCGCCAGCGATTCATCCAGGTCGAAATAAATAACTATTCAATACAGGCTCCCCTCCCCAGAGATGTTGATCCTCGCGCAGGCCGGCGTCCTCTCGCCCTTCGCCATAGCTAGCCTACTCGCGACCGTATTCATCTGGTTCTACGTCGACGCGATCGTCTTTCCGACCCTCCCTGAACTATGCGCCATCGGCGTCTTCCTCTTCGAACCCACCATCTGGTTCGCCGTCGCTATCCTTCTCACGATCATGCTCGCGGAATTCCTCGGCTTCAACACGCTCTACTTCATCGTCAAGCGCGTCCGGGTCCCCAGGATGATCGAGAAGGCGGCGAAGAAATACTGTCAGTTCCTGCTGGTGAGTGACGAGAAAGTGATTCTCGTGAACCGCATCGCCCCCGTCGTCCCCTTCGTAGGCGCATTCGCTGCGCTTCAGAACTGGAACTGGGGGAAGTGCATCCTCTACACCTTTATCGGGGGCATCGTGAAGTACGGAGTGATACTCGCGCTCGCGAATGTCTTCTACGTCTACCTATCAAGCGACGCCGCTATGTGGGTCACGATCATCCTGGTGCTCGCGGTCATCGCGATCAGCTTCGTATGGTCCTTCTTCAGAAGGAAGAAGATGCCCGCCACATGCGACGGGAAGATTGATGAGAAAAAGGATTCGAGCTGAACGATTCTTACGCGAACGAGAGCATCGTTACGGTGAATACCAGGTTCACTCCGACGAGCTCCCCGTTGAAGTTCATCCTGAAGGTCCCGGCGGCCGTGTCCACCTTGTCGACGATGAAGATGGTCGAGGAGGTGACTCCCTTGATCATGCCCGCGTCCGCAGAGGTGAGCAGGTTCTGCACCACGATCTTGCCCTGCCCGCCGTTGGCGGTCGAGTCCATCTCCGTCACCAGGGTGTACCAGCCAGTCGGCGATGCGGCGCTCGGGTCACCCCAGATCGGGTACCTCTGCCCAACCGTCGGCATGTTCATGACCAATACGGCATCCGCATCCGCGTAGACCAAGAGGACGTTCACCGGCCATTTGTAGACCGGGTCCTGGACCACGAGACCTTGGCTAGGCGTCTCATTGTAGCGGGACTCGAACTGCGTTGTGTTGAGGCTCTCGAGTATCGGGAGCGTGTTGACCAGGTCCATAGTGATCGTCTTCGAGAGGTCTATCTGCCCGTATCCCTTGTCTGGCGGCACGGTTATGACCCTGGTCTGTCCGACCGTCATCCCGACGACACCCTCCTCGAAGCCCTTGATCACGTTCCCAGAGCCGACCGTGAACTTGAGCGGCGTGTAGTTCTGCTGGGACCTCAGGGTGAAGCTGATGGACTTCTGGTAGCGGGCGTTGTCGATGGCGACGGAGTAGATCGAAGTGTCGAACACCCGGCCATCCTCGAGCTGCCCGATGTAGTCCACCGAGATGTCGTCGCCGGCCTTGACATGCCGGACCGTCGGGCCCTGCTGGCCCTGTCCCTGCACAAGCAGAACGACGACGCTGCTGGCGCTGACCATCAGGACTGCCACGAGAATTATGACGCCGATGTTCGCGATGGCAGAAACCTCTCGCTTGAGCTTCCTGAGGTTCATGGACACCTCACAGCGAATTAGCTAACACGATATAAACCTTACCAGCTGGGGTGAGCCTCGATCGGGCCATTCAGCCTCCCCTAAGTTAAATATCTGACATTCGTTACTTGCGAACTCGATGAAGACCCTCTACATCCACTCCGACTACATGGAGTACGAGGTGAAGAAGCCGACCCCGGTCGCAGAGGAGATCACCGAGGAGCGCAAGAAGGGGCGGCTCGAGGAGGTCCTGGTCGCTTTCATCACCGTCGAGAAGCAGGATGAGGGCAAGGTCGAGCAGGTCGCCTCCGAGGCGGCGGCGGACCTAGCTGAGACGGCGAAGAAGGTCGACGCGAAGAGGGTCATGCTCTATCCCTACGCCCACCTCAGCCCCAATCTCTCGGACGCCGAGACGGGCAAGGCGGTCATGCGCGCGCTCGAGTCGAGACTGAAGGAGATGGACGTCGAGGTCATGCGTGCGCCGTTCGGCTGGTACAAGTCATTCCGAGTCAGCTGCAAAGGCCATCCCCTCTCTGAGCTGTCGAGGGAGATTGTCGGGCGGGAGGCAAAGGCCGAGCCCAAGGGCAAGGAGAGCTTCATCGTCCTCACCCCGAACGGAGAGGAGTACGCGCCAGAGGAGTTCGACGGGGGCAGCGAGTGCTTCCAGGTGATGATGCAGAAGGAGGCGCTCAAGAGAGAAGCGCCTTTCGCCGGCGAGGTGAAGTACCTCAGGCTGTGCAAGAAGTTCGGCATCCAGTGGGAGTCGATGAGCGACGTCGGCCACATGTGTTTCACGCCGGAGGGGGCGCTGATGATGGATCTCGTGTCCGATTACTCGAGCAAGATCGTCAACGACCTGCACCTGCCGGTCTACACCGTCAAGGGCACTAACATGTTCTCCCTGGACGAGGGGCCGGTGAAGGAGCACGCCGCATTGTTCGGCGACCGCCTCTACATGATTCCAGGGGAGAAGCGGGACTTCGTCATGCGCTATGCGGCCTGCCACCAGCAGTTCGCCATGATGCGCAACTGGAACATATCCTACAAGCAGCTTCCTTACGGCGCGTTCGAGGTCGCCGACGCCTACCGGCTCGAGCAGTCTGGCGAGACGATGCTCTGCTTCCGGACGCGGCGCATGAACATGCCGGACCTGCATGTCGTGTGCAAGGACATCCCGCAGTCGGAGACGTGGTTCGAGAACCTAGACGCGAGAATCTACGAGGAGGCGGAGAAGCTAGGGCGGGACTACGAGATGCTCGTGAACTTCTCATCGAAGGAGGCGTACCGGCAGCACAAGGAGATGCTGATGCGGATCGTGAGGAAGCACGACAAGCCGGCGCTGCTCCACTTCTACCCAGAAGGCATCAACTACTACTGGACGGTCAACATCGAGTACCACATCCTTGACGCAATGAAGCGCGCCCGGGAGATCGGCACGGTCCAGATCGACGTCGGGAACGCGAAGCGGTTCGGCATAACGTTCACGGACGAGAACGGCAAGAAAGTCTACCCGGTGATACTGCACACGGCGGTCATCGGGACGCTCGAGCGCTACATCTACACTATCCTGGACACGGCAGTCCAGGTGGAATCGAGCGGCAAGATCGGCACTCTGCCTATATGGCTCAACCCCGAGCAAGTCCGTTTCCTCAATGTCGGCGAACAGCACGTCGAGAAGGCGAAGGAGCTCGCGGACAAGATCCAGGCGATGGGCATCAGGGTCGGCGTAGATGACCGCGGCGAGACCGTTGGCAAGAAGGTCCGCCAAGCGAAGCAGGACTGGGTAGCCTACGTGGTCGTCATCGGAGACAAGGAGTTCAGCTCGACCGTGCTCAGCGTCTATGACAGGGCGCAGAACAAGAACGTCGAGATGACCTTGGAAGAGCTGATCGCGAGGGTCGTGTCCGAAACGTCTGGCATGCCGAACCGGCCGATGTACCTGCCCCGCGAGATGAGCCTGAGGGTCGCGTTCTACTGATGCTCCGAACTAGCTTCTCCTGATCTGCGCGGCCACAGCATCACCGAACTCGCTCGTCTTCGCCTTCCCGCCTAGGTCTTGGGTATAGATGCCTTTGGCGAATGTCCTCGTGACCGCATCCTCGATCTTCTGCCCCAGGTCCTTCCTCCCCAGGTTGTCCAGCATCATCTTCGCGGCTAGTATAGTCGCCGCGGGATTGATCGTGTTCTTGCCCTTGTACTTCGGAGCCGAGCCGTGCACCGGCTCGAACATGCTCAACCCTTTCGGGTTGATGTTGCCTCCCGGGGCGAGTCCGAGCCCGCCGGTGACCTCCGCGAGCAGGTCGGTGAGGATGTCTCCGAACATGTTCGGCGTGGCGACCACCCTGAACTTGTCCGGGTTCTTCACCAGTGCCATCGACATCGCGTCAACGAACATGTACTGCACCTCGAGTCCCGCCTGCTTCGTCTTCTCGTTCCAGACCTCGCGCCACATGCTGTAGATGTTACTCAGCACGTTTGCCTTGTCGACGACGGTGATCTTCTTCTCTCCTATCTTCTTCGTCTCGATGATGACGTAGTCGGCGAAGCGCTCGATGTTCTTCCTCGACATGATGCCGATTTCGAACGCGTAATCATCAGTATTGCTAGCGGTTCCCTCGAGGTCGATGCTCAGATCGTACAATTCCCTCTCGATGTCGATTGTGACGTCTCCCGCCCCTCCGACGAACCTGCCTCCCGCTCCGATGTAGAAGTCCTCCGTGTTCTCGCGGTAGACATCCATGCGGAAATCGACGTCGCGCTTCAGGCGACCGAACGGCCTCCAGAGCTGGGCCGGGCGGTGGTTTACGTACTCGTCGAAGGTGAAACGGAGCTTGAGCAGGATCCCCTTCTCCAGGATGCCTGGCTGGATCCGGTCGTCCCCAATCGCCCCGAGGAAGATCGCGTCGAACCTGCGCAGCTCCTCGATGTCCTCGTCGGTCACGAGCTTGCCGGTGCGGAGGTACCGCTCCGAGTTGATCTCTAGCTCCTTGAGGTCCAGTCTCAGGTCGTTCGTCTCGCTCAGCGCGCCGAGCACCTTCAGCCCCTCGTGCACGACCTCCGGACCAATGCCATCTCCCGGCAGCACGGCTATTTTGAACATTTCCCTTCCTCCTTGATCTTTGCCATCAGGCCGCCCTTGTCGATGAGCTCCTTGATGAACGGAGGGAACGGCTTGAAATGCCATTCGGCCTCCTTCGATTCGTTCTTGATGACACCTCTTGCGATGTCGACGACCAGCACGTCACCCTCGTCCGCCTCGACCTTGCATTCGATAGGCAACAGTCCGACGTTGATCGAGTTCCGATAGAATATCCTGGCAAAGCTCTCGGCGATGACGCATGGGATTCCAGCCTGGAGAATGGCGCGTGGGGCGTGCTCACGACTCGAACCGCATCCGAAGTTGCGCCCGGCGACGATCATGTCGCCCTTCTTCACCTTAGCCGCCATTCCTGGCCTCGCCCTCTCGAACAGGAGCTTCCCGAGCCGGTCGTTGTTCTCGCTCAGCAGTCTCTCCGCCGGGATGATCTGGTCCGTGTCGACGTGGTCGCCGAAGCGCCAGACCCTGCCCTGGAGCACGTCCTTCATCTTCATCCCACCTCAGGTGCGACGATCCGTCCGGCGACGGCACTAGCCGCGACGACTGCAGGGCTGGCGAGATAGACCTCCGACCCCTTGTGACCCATCCTTCCGACGAAGTTGCGGTTGGTGGTGCTGACACACCTCTCACCTTCCGCCAGGACGCCCATGTGTCCGCCCAGGCAGGCGCCGCAGGTCGGACCGGAGACGAATGCCCCCGCCTCGACGAACTTGTCGAGGAGCCCTTCCTTGTTCGCCTGACGGTAGATGGAGGAGCTTGCCGGGACAACAATCATGCGCACGCTGTCGGCCACCTTTCTTCCCGCCATGACCTCGGCCGCGACCCTGAGATCCTCGATGCGACCGTTGGTGCACGAGCCCAGGTACGCCTGGTCTATCTCCACATCCACCTCGCTGACTGGCTTGCCGTTGCCGGGGAGATGCGGCATTGCGACCATCGGTTCAAGTTCCGTGAGATCGTAATCGAGCTCCTGAGAGTACTCCGCCCCTGCGTCCGCCTTCACCGGCGAGTATTTGCCGCGCGCATGCGAGCGCATGAAATGCGCCGTCTCCGAATCGGACGGAAACACGCCGGCCTTCCCTCCCGCCTCGATGGCCATGTTGGAAACGGTGAGGCGGTCGGATAGAGCGAAGAAGGAGAGCCCCTTGCCGCAGAATTCGAGCGTCTGATAATTCGCCCCGTCCACCCCTATTTCCGTGATGAGTTTGATGATCAGGTCCTTACCCATGACGTACCTGGGCATCTTTCCGTTGAGCTCCACCTTGATGGACTCAGGTACCCTGAACCACAGCTTGCCCTCGGCGAAGCACGCCGCGGCCTCGGTGCTCCCGATGCCGGTGGCGAAAGCGTTGAGCGCACCGTAGGTGCAGGTATGCGAATCAGCCCCTACGATGAGACGGCCCGGGGCGGCGAACCCCTCGTCGACCATGACCTGGTGGCAGACGCCTCCGCGTCCGATCTCGAAGTAATTCTTGATCTTCCAACGCTTGGCGAAGCGCCTCATCTCTGCCGCTTGTTCCGCCGAGGCGACGTCCTTATTCGGCACGAAATGGTCCGGGACCAGTACGATCTTGTCGCGCATCGGTTCGCAGCCCAGCGCCTCGAACTCCCTGAAGGCGAGCGGGCCGGTGACGTCGTTCACCATCACGTAGTCGATCTCCGCCTCGACGATGTCCCCGGCGTACGCATCGGATCTGGACTTCGTGGAAAGTATCTTCTCGGATATCGTCTTGCCGTTCTCCGCCGTCATCGTCTTCACTTCCCGATGTTCTCCTTGCCCAGGTTCCTCTTGCGCAGATAGAGCCGGTCGATCGCCTCTATCGTCGCCTCGACCGACGTGTTCACGATGTCCGAGCCGACGCTCTTGCCGACCGACATCACCTGACCGTCATCGTCGAGCCTCATCTTGACACTGACCTCGCACAGTGCATCGCTCCCGCCGGTGATGGCGCTGAGGCGGTATTCCTCGAGCGAGACGCGGTCCTTGAGGACGCTCTTGATCGCGTTCACGGCGGCGTCGACCGGCCCGATGCCTATCATGGAGCCGCGCCGAACGTCGCCGTCGATCTCGACCGCGACCACCGCGGTCGGTGTGATATTGACGCCGGTGAATACGGCGAACTCCCTGAGCTTGATCCTCCTCTCCTCTGCCTGGTCCTGTCCGGCGAAGTGGGCGGCGAGGGCGACCAGTTCTGCGTCGTCCACGCGTTTGCCGCTCTCCGCGAGCTTCTTCACCTGCTCGACGATCTTCGCTATCTGCTCCTCGTTTGCATCGACTCCGTACTGCGAGAGCTTCTGCTTCACAGAGTGCGCCCCGGTGTGCTTCCCGACGACTATCTCCCGCTGCATGCCGACGAGCTCCGGCGAGAAGGCCTCGTAGGTGCTCGGATCGCGGAGCACTCCGTGTACATGGATGCCCGATTCGTGAGCGAACGCGTTCTTCCCCACGATCGGCTTGTTGTCGGCTAGGGTGAAGCGCGTCATCCTCGCGATGGTCCTGGAGGCGTGACCGATCTTGCCCATCTCGATATTCGTCCTGACACCGAGGAAGGCCATCAGCCCCATCACGACCTCCTCGAGCGAGGCGTTCCCGGCCCTTTCGCCTAGTCCATTGACGCAGACATGGACCTGCCTCGCCCCGAAACGGACCCCAGCAAGCGAGTTCGCGACCGCAAGGCCGAAATCGTTGTGGCAATGCAGGCTGAGCGGAACCTTGGTCACCGGCATGACCTGCTTGACCAGGTACTCCATCGCCGGGGGCGACATCGTTCCGACCGTGTCGGGCATGTTGATCTTGTCCGCCCCCGCCTCCTGGACGGCGACGTGCATCTCCTTCAGGAACCCGATCTCGGTCCGCGTCGCGTCCTCGCAGGAGAATTCGACGGTCAGGCCGTGACCCTTGGCGTATTCGATGCTCTCGATCGCCATTGCCTTGACCTGCTCGGGCGTCATCTTGAGCTTGTGCTTCATGTGGATCTCGGAAGTGGCGAGGAAGAGGTGTGCGTAGTCGAGCCCGCAGTCTATCACCGCGTCCACGTCCTCCTTCCGGCATCTAGCCAGGGAGCAGACCTTGGACCTCAGTCCGAGCGCTCCAATCCTCTTCACCGCCTCCCTCTCTCCGGCCGAGGTGATAGCGAAGCCTGCCTCGATGACGTCGACCCCCAAGTCGTCGAGCAGTTCCGCGATCCTTACCTTGTCTTCAACGGACAGGGCGATTCCTGGCGTCTGCTCTCCGTCCCTTAGCGTCGTGTCGAGTATCTCGACGCGTTCCGGGACCGAGCTCCTGTCCACTAGGTCGTTGAAGCGGCTCGTGTAGATACCGCTCTTCTCGGTCCAGATTTCTTCCTTGGCTTTCATTCAATCACCTCAGTCCGACACGGACCCCATGCCCATATCGACCGGTGAGTTCACAGCAGCGAGGCTGGAAGCAAGCGCAAAATCGAGTCCTGGATGTTGCTGCCGGCTCTCATTGCTGACCTCAGTCGGTGATTCCGGTGTAAAGGAATGAGCATATATAACCCTTGCTAACTCGTGTCAGACCTGAGGGCCCTCGCATCACGACTTCGAGGCGGTCGCCTTCGGGATGAGCGGGACGGCGTAGGTGATCATGAGACTGGTGATGACGGCTATCGTTGCGGCCGGAATCAGGGTGGCCGTGAACAGCGTCGCGGTTATCATCGTGACGGCAATCGGCGACTTGAACACGCTGACGAAGATCGCCCCCATGACGCAGGCGAGGCAGACCCCCGCCGGGATGAAGGGCAATGCAATGCTGATCGCCATTCCAACCGCGGCTCCCATGAACAGCGTCGGGAAAATGTAGCCACCCGCCCAACCCGTGCCGATGCACCAGCTGGTGAGCAGCATCTTGACAAGAGCCAGGACGAGGAGCATGACCACCCCGAGTGTTGCCGCTTGTTCTATGACGTCATTCACCTGCGTCTCACCGGTGAATAGCGTGAGCGGAAAGAGGACACCGACGATGCCCAGGATCAGACCTCCTATCACCGCCTGGATCACTGGATACCTCTTGTACGGGGTGGTCCTGCGCCTCATCCACTGGAATACATAGATGAAAGCAAGGCCAATCGCGGCACCGATCGCGCCGAGGATGACGGCATAGCCGAGGTCATAGAGGTGAAACTCGGGGTATGGAGGGAAGGTGTATTTACCCATGACCGAACCAGTCAGGATGAAGAAGACGACGTATCCGGTAGTTGACGCGACAATGCCGGGAATGAGCATACGCCATGAGAAATGCCCTTTCTCGAGCGACCCCTCGACTGTAATAATCGACATGGCGAACGGGTTGCCGAAGAACGAACCCATGGTCCCGCTCACCGCGGCGAAAGTGTAAGCGGCCACCCCTTGACTCGGGAGCTTCGTCTTGTCCGCGAGCCAGGTCCCTATCGCACCAGAGCCAGCAATCAGCGGTCCTTCCGGCCCGACCGATCCACCGAAGATTATCGCGAACGAACCCCGGACGAGGTTCGCGATCCCGCCCCGGGGCCTGATCCTGCCCGACTCCGCAACCTCATCCATCTCTTCGGCAAGAACGGTGGCCGGCTCCCTCGTCAGCTTGATGGTGAGCCCAACGACCAAGCCGCCGAGGGTGCAGATGGCCACAGTGTAGATTGCCATGTCCGTGCCGGTAATGCCGTAGCTGTTCGGTACCGTCGTCCAGATGAAGTCCAGCGCCGGAAAGACCGTCAGGAAGAAGACGGCAGTGAAGAGGCCAGCGATGATACCGACCACCCCGCACAAGAGGGTGATTGTGATGAACGCCTTGTCCATCAGGCTGCCCGAGGCCCCCGCATCACCCCCCGTTGGGCCCTTCGACTCCTCCGCCATACCAGC
>JAJRAL010000044.1 GCA_028679935.1 Methanomassiliicoccales archaeon
ACCGGGGCGGCGATCGTCACCTGGATGTCCTGGGTAGCGCTATTGTTGTAGTGGTCGCGGACGGTCAGGCGGATCACGGTCGGGGATCCGATGTCGAAATAGCATGTCGCCCCACGCCAGTCTATCGAGCCATCCACACCAAGGTCCCACTCGTAGGACGCGATGCCCGCCGGGTCCGAACAGTTCCCTGCATCGATGGTGAGGGAACCAGACCTCTCCATCTCGATCTCTCCCGGCACTCCGATTATCGATGGGATGGACAGATCGGATTGCCAATCGCTGGCGAATGCGATCGCGAAGAGATCGGCGACCGGCCAACTCTCGATGACCAACGCAGCCTCGCGGTTCCTCACGAATGGGCCTATCCCCCAGTTGATGCTCGAGATCACGGCGATGTCGTCGATGATCATCCCCTTGTTGTGTATCAGGCCGAATTCGTGATACTGCGTTGAGAACCGGACCTCGACGTCGGAGCCTTCCTCGGCCACGCTCTCGAGGTAGTCCTTGGCTCTGTCGTTGTCGCCTCCTTCCTCGGTCAAGTAGTAGCCCCCGTCGAGGAGGATTCGGACCACGACGCCGCGCGCAGCCGCGTCCAGCACGTCCTGCACCAGGCCGTCGGACATGAGCATGTTCGGCTCGAGATAGAGGAGTTCGATGAGGATTCTCGATGAGGCGTTCTGAACCAGAGATCTCATTGGTTGGAGCGAAGCCCCCGGAGAGAAGAGCACCTTGACCTCCGCGCTGATCGCTGCCCCCACGGACGCATCGGATTCGTCCGATTCCGCGGCCAGCGGCAGGTAGTCGCCGCTCGGCGTATACCGGGAAACGTCCAGCCTGTCCAAGTCGAAATCACTCTCGAACACCTTCGCGAAGTCGGCCGCGAGCGCCTCGTTTTCGATCACCGCCCCCCATCCACGGTTCGAATCGAGCGAGGTCCGCATCCAGTTCTCCGACGTGACGACGACCCGCCTCGTATCGATCACGGCGTACTTGCAGTGAAGGAAATCGTATCCTCGGTATCCGTCGAACGACTTGATCATGTGCACGTCGCAGCTGGCGGCGTTCAACGTGTCCAGCAGCGAGAGCTCGGTCTCTGGCATCCCTCCGACCGGCTGGCCGTCGACGAGCACCCTGACCTGAAGCCCTCGTCCGATCGCATCGACCAGCGCATGACCGATCGTCGAGTCCCCAATCTCGTAGATGGCGATGTCGATGCTGAACTGTGCATGCTCGAACTCCCTGACCAGCCTTCCCCGCATCTCCTCCGGGCAGAGAAAGGGCTCGACAAACGCATCGCCCTCGAAGGGCCCAAACGCCTCTCTCCTCGGGATGGACACGGTCCAGTCTGATGATGAGTTGGTGTCGATATCCATCCGCGCGAGAACCGCTCCGGCGGGGGGCTTCTCGACCGCCGTCCCTTTCCATCCCGACCCCTCTGGTTGCACCATACCGTAGATGAGCCTGTCTTCACTGCAAGCGTTCGGACGCAGGAGCGTGATCTCATCACCGTCGTCCGCCAACGCGAACCGTCCTTTCCGTGCGAGTTCGCTTGAAGCGAATTCCACGGTGCCCTCACCTGGAACCAGTCTCTTCTGGATGGTGACGTTCGAGCAGACCGATACTCTGTCTCCGGGATCCAGGGTCCGCGATTTCGAGAAGGTAAGCCAGCCTTCGCCGTCGGTCAAGGTCCAACCCTTCAGGTCCATGCGAGCGTTGCCGACGTTCTCGATAGTGACCGATTCGGAAGCGAAGTTGGGCATGGCGGCGCAGATCAGCAGGCGCTCGTCGTTTGCCATCATCTCGGCGCCGAGATGACCACAATCGTACCCAACCCCTTCGTCCGAAGCGCATGGTGATGAGAGGGCGCCGAACATGCCGGGGAGGAATACGGCCAATGCCAGAACACATTGCGCTCCCCTCATCGCACGTATGACGGTAACCGCCCGGGAAAGCCGTCGCGGCTACAGTGAACCTTCAGATGGGCAGTCCCTTGACGAGGTCGAGAAGCGCCGCCCTCGGATCCTTCGACTTCACGATCCCTGAGGCGAGAAGCACTCCCGCCGCCCCGAGCTCGATGGCTTTCTTCACATCGGCCCCGTTCTTCACGCCAGCCCCGCAGAGGACCGGCAGATGGGGGGCGATCTTGTGCACCCCGTCGACCGTGTCGCTGACGACCTCGGGCCTGGCGCTCGTGACCGAGATGTCGCCCCCGATCAGCTCCGGCGGCTCGACGGCGAGCATGTCCGGGTTGTTCTTCGCGAGCTGCACAGCCGTCCTCGCCGAATCCGCGCAGATGCAGCAAACAAGGCCGTTGCGGCGGCAGTTCTCGACCACCCTCGCCACGATGGCGCGGGGGAGCGGATGCTCAGAGTGATTGACGAGCGAACCGACCGCCCCGGCCGCCTTGACCGTCTCGGCCGTGATCCAGCCCGTCGAGGAGCCGAGCGAGCGGTCGTCCAAGTGCTGCGCCATGACCGGGACGTCGACCTGTCTGGCTACCTCTGCGAGCTCCACTGTGGGCGGACAGACGACTATGCTCGCTCCCGTCTCCCTCGCCACGTCGGCGCAAGTCCGGGCGAGCACGAGCGCTCCCTCTCCCTCGACCTCCCGATAAGTCTTGAAATTGACGATGATCGCCGGAAGACGAAGCTCAGTCAATGTCTTCCATCCTCTTGGTCAGCTTCTCCAAGACCGCTGGCCGAGTGGTGTACTCCATCTCTTCCGGACCGAGGATACCGGGCATGAACGGACCGTGCTGGCGGATATAGATGCTCGCCTTGACCGCCTTCCGCCTCGCCTCGTCCCAGACGCTGCCGGCGAAGAAGTCCACCGGCATGTGCATTCCTGGCGGTGACTTCGGCTCCTCCAGGCCCTGGAGCTTCCCATTGCTGATCTGGAACCCGAGGCACGCGATGCGGGGCGGCCCGTCGAAGTAGCTCGGATCGGAGTCCGCGACCGAGCAGGGGTACCAGGCACCGTAGTGCGATCCGCGCATCCAGCCCGCGACGAGCGCCGGGAACATGAACGGCTGTAGCACTTCGCCGACCGCCGGAAGACCGCTCTGGCACCTGACAAGACAGACCGGGTCGTCCTTCCCGACGTACTTGCCGGCGCATAGGTTCAGCTTCTCGGTGCTGACGACCGAGGCGATGCCGATCGACGGGTCCTTGCTCATGATCCGCTTGATGGCATAATGCGATGTGTCCCCCAGAAGGCTGAGGATGTCGTAGCTCTCCTCCGGCGAGGACATCACGATCTTCTTGCACTTGAACACGTCAACGATCTCGAACTTGAACCCCTCATGCGCCCTCGGGTCGATGACCAGGCCGGTGGTCGTGAAGGGGTCCATGAATATCCTGGTGAGGGGCAGCGAGTACGACGAGGGCTCGGTCTTGTCGGCCATGAAGAAGAGCACCGGCTCCGAACCGCGCTCGACGAACTCCATCTCCGCCGCGCCCGGTCCCATGCCGCGCACGTTGCCGGAGAACGCGTCCTTGAGTATGTCTTGGCCGGCGGCGTAGAGCTTCATGTCCTTGGCGACCTTTGCTCCTGCCTTGAACGCCTCCCAGGCGAGACCGTGGACGTCCTTGTGGTTCTCGCCCTTCGTGTGGGTCATGAACAGGTTGATGTCGTCGCCGACGCGCGTCACGTAGAAGTCATCGATCGTGCCCGCCCTTTGGCCGTCTTTCAGGACGTCCTCGCACACCGCCATCATCCGAGGATGCGGGCGTGAGTGTCCAACGACCGAGCCGACGTCGGCCTTGATCACCGAGACAGTGATTTTGTTGACCATATGGATATCCCTTTCCCTGAGCGGTCAAAGAGCGCAATGGCCTTATAAAATAGTTGGCGGCAGGCGGGTAAGCCGTTGGCCGGGGCCAGACATCGGCCCCGAAGGCGCCATGCCCGTTTCACTCTACGGTGATCGCGGTGACCGGACAGGCATCGGCGGCGGAATCGGCGCAGCCCTTCTTGTCGGCGGGGATCTCTCCCTCGTTCGACGCTCCCTTCCTGTAGGCTGCCTTGACGCTCGACTTGCCTTCCTCACCCTCTTCGAAAACATCGGGGCATTCGTCGTTGTAGCACAGCCCGCAGGCGGTGCATGCGTCCTGATCGATCTTGACCTTAGGCATGAGTCCCCGTATTGCAGGGATTCATAATATAAACTTGCCGGAATTATTAGGCGGGAATCAATTCCAGTCCTGCCGATTCCGCGCCCGTCTCAGATTGGCCAGCATATAAATATCGACGCACCCTATCCCCGCCCGGGATCACATGAACGAGATGCCTCCGAGACGCGATTCATCTACCATCGCACCGACCGACTTCGAGAAGGAGGTATGCATCGAGGGCTGGGTGCAGGACGTCCGCGCGCTCGGCGGGATAGCGTTCGTTCTCGTGCGCGACCGGGACGGGGTAATCCAGATCGCCGTGCCGAAGAAGAAGGTCACGCCCGAGCTTTTCGCGGGCATCACCGGCATCCCGAGGGAATCGGTCATCCGGGTCAACGGGATCGTCAAGGAGAGCAAGCAGGCCAAGGCCGGCTTCGAGATCGTTCCGACGAGCTTCGAGGTCATGTCGGAGGCGCGCACCCCCCTCCCGATGGGCGTCGTCGACAAAGTGTCCGTCGAGTTCGAGACGCGCTTCAACAACCGGTACATGGACCTGCGCAAGCCCGAGGTAAGGGCGGTGTTCGAGCTCAAGTCGCTGACGTTGCACCTGATCGACCAATACCTCACGCAGCAGCGCTTCATCGAGGTCTTCACCCCGAAGATCGTCGCCTCCGGAGCGGAGGGCGGGGCGACGCTGTTCAAGGTCGACTACTTCGGCCGCGCGGCGTACCTGGCGCAGAGCCCGCAGCTCTACAAGCAGATGCTGATGTCGACGGGACTGGACCGGGTCTACGAGATGGGACCGGCGTTTCGCGCCGAGCCGTTCGATACGATCCGCCACGTCTCCGAGTTCGTCAGCTTCGATGCCGAGATGGCCCACATCTGCTCGATGCGCGACGTGATGGACGTGCTCGAGGAATGCGTGCAGTTCACCGTTAAGGGAGTCGCCGAGCAGGGAAAGGACCAATTGGCACGACTCGGGGCAGAGGTGAAGGTGCCGTCGACGCCGTACCCTGTGCTGACCTATGCGCAGGCGGTGGAGATGGTCCAGGCTGAGGGACACAAGATCACCATGGGCGAGGACCTGGCGACGGAGGGAGAGAAGCTCCTCGGCGACCTCATGACAGGCAAGGGCAACGACCTCTATTGGATCATCGAATATCCGGAGGAGGCGAAGCCGTTCTACATCATGGAGAAGGACGGGACCCCATTCTCGTACTCCTTCGACCTTGACTACCGCGGGCAGGAGATCGCGTCCGGCGGGCAGAGGGAGCACCGCTACGCCCCCTTGGTCGAGAGGATGAAGAAGAAGGGGCTGGACCCCGACTCGTTCCAATTCTACCTGAACGCCTTCGCCTACGGCATGCCCCCTCACGGCGGCTGGGGCCTCGGGCTCGAGAGACTGGTCCAGAAGATGCTCGGACTGCCGAACATCCGCGAGGCGATCCTGTTCCCGAGGGACCGGTACCGCTTGGTGCCTTGACGCAACGAGCGAAAGCCGGCGCGTACCTGTAGGGAGAAGGGTTCAAGCGTCGAAATACCGCTGTGGGACTCGATGAACGACGACGGCTACGACCCCAGCCCGATCGAGGAGGGGGACTTCGCCGTCGAGGAACCCGGCACCGAGAGCATCTCATTCTTCGTCAGCGGGCCGCCCCAACAGAAGGGCAGCACCCGCTCTTTCTACATCAAGAAGCTCAACCGCGTCGTCACCACCTCGTCAAACAAGGACCTGAAGCATTGGGAGCTGAGGATCGCGAACGAGGCGCAGAGGGCGAACGAAGGGCGCAGGCTGTCGTTCTACTCCTGCGACGACCGATGCGGCTACGAGGTGCTGGTGGAGTTCATCTTCGCCCGGCCGAAGAGCCTGCCCAAGCGAGTGAAGCTGAATACGAGGCGCCCGGACCTCGACAAGCTGGTCAGAGCGGTGCTGGACGGGTTGACGGAGAACCTTATCCCGGACGATTCGCAGGTCGTCACGATCCAAGCGAGGAAGCGCTACGCCAAGGAGGGCGACACGCCCGGCGCGAGGATCACCGTGAAGCGGTTGCCCTGAGTAGAGGTTGAGGACGCGACGGGCAGTCTGCACTCATAGGGCTCATCACCGATCAGCTGACCCTCTTCTCTTCATCCTGCCTGAACATGAAGCGGCGCGCCTCGCCCGTTCAGCGAGGTGGGCGTATATAGTTATGGCGAGGCGCAGGTTGATATGCTCCAGGGTACGTGTTTTTTTCGATGCAAGATGCCATCTGCAGTCATGCTCATTAACGCCGAGGTTGGCAAGGAGGCGGAGGTCCTCGACGCCATCTGCGCCATGCCAGAGGCCGAGAAGGCCTATCTCGTCTACGGCGTCTACGACATCGCGGTGATGGTGAGGTCAGGGACGATGGAGGAACTCGAAGAGTGCATCTCGACCAAGGTGAGGAAAGTCTCCGGGATCAAGTCGACCCTGACGCTCATCGTCAGCCGCGAGTGCAAGTAGGAAACGGGTAAAATGTCCAATGACCTGACGGGGGGGACGGTTGGAGCCCAGGCGCCAAGGAGGAGGGAGGCCCAGACGGTCTACGAACGGGACCTGGACGCGCTGCTTGAGAGACTCGTCGCAAGCTCAGCGTCGCCGGAGGTCAGGGGCAAGGTCGAGGGCCTTGCCGACCGCCTGAAGCAGCTCAGGGACCGCAACATGCTGAAGATAAACCACTCCGTCCTCGAGCTGGTCGTCGCGAAGAGCCTGACCGCCGAGGGCTACGATGTCGACCTGGAGCACACTCTCGAGAGCGGTCTCACCTCGGACGTCTTCGCTAGGAAGGGATTCGGCACCCTGATCGTCGAGGTCGAGACCGGCTACGTGCCGCCATCGCACGCCCTCGACCCCGTCGACTACATCAAGGCGAGGATCGCGAGCAAGATCGCGAGGTACAGCGGCTTCTGCAACAAGTTCGTCCTGGCCGCCCCCCCGCACTACGTCATGCCGGTGCCTCAGGCGCTAATCAAGCCCTCCAGATACCGGACGGAGGAGGAGCTGTCGATGGTGAAGCGCTACTGCGACATGTACTACTCGAACCCGCCGGTAAGTAGGCATGAGATACTCAACGCCCACATCCACTCCGTCCAGATCATCGACGTCGAGGGCCTCTCCATCCGCGAGGTTGAGCCGGGGGATTACGCGAAAAGGGCCGAGTCCTGGTACTCCTGACGACCTTCATCGTCAAAGTCTTAATACGCACTCCACGTTCGAGACTGCGATCTGATGGCCGACTCCGTGCTCCTCTTCCTGGCCGAGGTCGCATTCATCTCCCTCTCGGGGGTCCTGGCGCCAGGGCCGATCTTCGCCACGACGATAGCCGACGGCTACAAGGACCCGCAGGCAGGAGTGAAGGTCTCGGTCGGCCACGCGATCATCGAACTGCCTCTCATCGTCGCCATATTCCTCGGCCTCGACACCGTTCTGAGGGACGACGCGGTCTTCATCGCCATCGGGCTGCTCGGCGGCGTCATCCTCCTCTACCTGGGAGCAGACATGATACGCTCCCGCCACCGCATCGTCCAGGAGAATTCGGGCAGTCGTCGGGGGCCGCTCGTCTCCGGGATCATTCTGACCGCTGCGAACCCCTATTGGCTGCTCTGGTGGGCGACTGTGGGCGCAGCACTCATCGCCGGGGCGGTGCAGTTCGGGCTGATCATGTTGCCGATCTTCGCTCTCGTCCACCTATCCTGCGACTTCGCCTGGTACAGCGCCGTCGGCTATACCGTCAACCGCTCGAAGTCGTTTTGGAACAAGAAGTGGCACATGTATCTTTTCCTCGCCTCTGGCGTCATCATGCTGGTGTTCGGCGTCTACTTCCTGGCGAGTTCGGTCCTGAAGCTGGTCTGAGAAAGGATTTGTACGAGCAGCCGGATATATCGGCGGCCCCAGATGTCCAGGATGTACAAAGACTACAAGATCTACTGCTGCTTCACCCTCAACCGTCTAGTGTCCGAACTGGGCATCGACCTTTACCAGAGCGGCCTCGAGGAGAAGATCGATTCCATCCTTGCCGCGAATCCCAAAGGGCTCTCCAAGGAGGAAATAAAGCACGAGATCCGCTCGAACCACTTCATGACGAACAAGGTCATCGAGAAGCTCGTGGAGGACGGCCTGGTCACGGTCGAGCACATCGATGGTAGGTACGAGGTCAGGATCACCAAGGCGGGGGTGTTGTATATCCGGAAGTACAACGAGTTCTTCCTCTCGATCTACGGCGAGGAAATCAGGGACCATTACAAGTATCGAGGCATGCCGCACTGGGTGGCGCGGGATGGCAAGGAAGGGAAATAGGCCGGTCAGGCCGCCATATATGGGATGAACTCGTAGGTGCCGTCCTCATTCTCGATGATGAGCTCGAGCGACGACGCGTACTTCTTCCCGCGGTGGGCGAAGGCGACCCGGGAATCGGATATCGTCCGGTACGCTTCCTCCGACAGATCTTGGTCGGCCCTTCTGATCCAGAGTGCGATGACCCTGGAGGGGGGGAGCTTATTGTCCTTGCTCACGTCCTCGGCGGCGTTCTTGAGGCTGACGAGGTCCTCCGGCCTCGGCGGATATCCGAAGGCCTTGATGATGAGCTGGTAGCCCGGATAGCCGAGCCCGAGCGACCGCCAGAGGGAGCCGGGGTCGGAGCGCAGATATCCGTCGAAGTTGTAGAGCAGGCCGGACTCGCCCTTGAGGATCGCCCCGAGCTGGTACTGCCTCGATGCGATCACCGGCCCGAGCGACTGGCTCTTCGCCCCGAGGAATTGGAATAGGCGGATAACCGCGGTGTCGCCCTTCGGAACATAGACGATGGGGTCCTCATTCCTGACCCTCAGGATCGCCTCATGGCGTCCGGAGTAGTAGCGCATGAAGTCCCCGAGGTTCCTCAGCATCGCCAGCGCGAGGATGCCGATGACGAAGAGAGCGAGGAGGGCGAAGGCGAGGAAGACGTTCCCGTTGCCCACCGAGGCCAGGATAAGAATCAGGTCCACGAAAAGCCAGATGCCAATGAATACGGTCGCGTAGGTTACGAGCTTGCGGATTCTCGGGACCTCGGCGCTCACCTCCTCGGCGAGGTCGAAGACCGCCGAGATGGGGTTCTCGACCGCTCGAATATCATTCCGGCCCATTCCCTTCGGACTTCGCTTCTTGGTATTTAATACAGGCAGGAAGACTGTTGAGTAAGATTCCTTCGTGGCCCTACTAGTCCCCACCCTCTATAGCTCAGGGCAGAGGTGAATTCCTCATGAAGGCAACCTACATCGGGATTGCATCGTTCATGGTCGTCGCTCTCTTGGTCACCGGAGGCCTGGGCGGCGCCGTGAGCGCGGCGTCCGGGCCAGATTCGGGCAGCCGGATCAGGCTCGAGACTGGGCATACGAGCGATTGGGACGGCGGCGGCTACGTCGCGGTCAACATGACGGACGGAACGAACCTTGCATGGTTCGGTGTGGTATATGGAACGGAGGAGCACCCGGCACCTATCACCATCGCGAGCATGACACTCCGCTATCTGGGCGGCGCCCAGGTAGTGGACGATAATGGCCGGACTCTGCTGAATCAGATTCCGATTCCAGTTGTGACGGCGTTCGGCCAGTCGTTGATCGGAGTATTCGAGTTTGACGACGTCGGCTACAACGTGCCGATCCTTGGCACGTACGGCGCGGGCAACGGGCTCTACGACTTCAGTGGCCCTAACCTTTGGTCGGGAGCGGGCAGCTTCGAGCCAGTCTACAAATACGTGGACATGAAGCGCGCCTGGACCCTGACAGAGATACAAACGACCACCGACGAGGTCAACCACAGCGTCAGCTTCGACTTCTCGCTCTACGCAACGAACGTCACCTACGCCAAGGTCTGGGATCCGGCGCTCAACCAGTACCGCAACGGGATCCTCGCGGACGGCGTAGTCGAGAGGCTGGAGTTCCGCTTCCACATCGTCGCAAGCGAGCAGATGGTCACCACGTCGGTGCCGTTCTACCAGGTGACGCTGAATGGCGGTCACGTGACCGGGTCGAAGGAGATCGCGCCGCGCAACTTCACCGCATCCCATGTGGACTGTGGCATAAAGTACGACCACATAATCCAAGGCTGGGACGCGTATCCGAACGCCACTGCTCCGCGTCTCATGCTTGAGAACGCTGTGGTGTTCGCGGTCGGGATACCGGACATCGTGCAGGAGTGGTACAACGCGCAGTACGTCAAGACGCACGTGCAGGACGGCGCCGGACTGATCGAGTACCAGACCGATGAGGGGACGCAGACGGTGCGCGACCAGTCGGACCTGCCGGAAAGGTCGACCAAGGTCCTGACGAACACCGAAATCCACTCGATGGACAACTGGGAGCGCGTCGGCACGCTGAGCTGGGTCAGCAACGTGACGGTCGACGGGCAGGAGAAGGAGATGTATTACCAGATCCACGTCGGTGCCGCTGGGGTCATCCCGACCCCGAAGCATGACATGGACGTCAAGGCGATCATCATCCTCGGAGGGTACGTCTACCCGATGGGCACCGACGTCGTCCACGACCCGTCATTCGCTTCCGACGTGTTCCAGCTGAACATCACCGACGGGCTGCAAGCGCTCGTCTTCGTGCTCGCCATCGGGGCGATGGTGATCGTAGGCTGCATGATCGTCGCGCTCGTGGTGATCCGCAAGCACAACCGCCGCGGGAACGACAAGTTCACCTACCGCCAGCCGCCAGAGTACAAGCAGCGCTGAAGCGAAACCCTTTCCCGAAACCTCTTTCCTCTTTCTTGCTAGTCCCCGCGTCCCACCTGCATCATCCTCTCCAGAGGGATCCTTGCGCGGTCCATCACGTCTTGCGGCAGCTTGATCTCGTAGGTCCCATCGGTCAGCGCGCGGAGCACCGACTCGAGGGTGATACGCTTCATGTTCGGACAGACCGCCCCCGGGATGCTGTGGAAGACCTTGGTCGGAGCCTCCTTCTTCAGGCGGTGGAGCAGCTCCTGCTCGGTGACGATGATGAACTCCAGGGCGCCAGATTCCTTGACGAATTTGATCATGCCCTCTGTCGAGCGCACCGCGTCCGCCAGGTCCAGGACCTCGGGCCTGCACTCCGGATGGGCGATGACCTTCGCGCCAGGGTGCTTCTGCCTAGCGGACATGACCATCGGGGCGGAGATCGAGTCATGGGTCGGGCAGTAGCCCGGCCAGAAGACGAACTCCTTTTCCGGAACGGAGCGCTTGACCCACTTGCCCAGGTTCTCGTCCGGGACGAAGATGACCTTCTTCGCTTCGAGCGACCTCACGACCTTGACCGCGTTTGAAGATGTGCAGCAGATGTCCGATTCTGCCTTGGCCGCTGCGCTTGTGTTCACGTAGCTCACGACGCTCGCGCCCGGGTGCTTTCCCTTCAGCTCCAGCAGCCCTGGAACGTCGAGCATCGCCGCCATGGGGCACTGCGCCTCGAACTCCGGTAGCAACACCTTCTTGCCCGGGTTCAGCACCTTTGCGCTCTCCGCCATGAAGTCGACGCCGCAGAACACGATGATCTCGGCCTCCGTCCTCGTCGCCTGCAGTGAGAGGCCGAGCGAGTCGCCGACGAAGTCCGCGATGTCTTGGACCTCGGGCCGCTGATAGTTGTGCGCCAGGATGACGGCGTTTTCGCGGGCCTTAAGCTCGAGGATCCTCTGCTCGATGCTCATCGGGCCACCTATCCAGTGAACCGTATAAGAATGTTGGTCGCCTCCTCGGATGCTTGCCGCACGCTGGCCCGTCAGCTCTAATCTGCCCGACCCGAGTCCGACTCGTCCGGTTCTTCCTCATCCTCGAACGCCTCTGCGATTGCCTTCCACCAGACCTCCGCCGTGGCGAGGACGACGCCGGCGATCAGCACGCCCATCCCGATCCCGAAATCCGCCGTCGCCACTTTGCTGTCGTATTCGGCGGCGATCAGGACGAGCGAGATCCCGCCGACGAGGACGAAGGTGTGGAAACGGCGTGTCAGGAGCAGGAATATCGCCCCCGCGTACAAAAGGAGCGCCGCAATCTTGACCCCGATGCCGGCCTCGTTGATGTAGCCGCCCAGAAGTTCAGGGCCATGAAAAGGCAGGCTCCCGAACGGCAAGATCAGGGCAACGAACAGAAGGACGACTCCAGCAATGGCGACATACCTCAAGGTCTGAATTCGCATCTCGCAACCGTGGGACGAATTCCTGCCAGCCCGGATGAACCTATCGACTCCGCTTGGAGCAGGTAGTTCTCCGTCCAGGTTGAACCGCCCCAAAGATATATCAGAGTCCAGTGGGATTTGAAGGGTGGGCCAGGGAGGCTGGATATGCAGGTTAGGACGCGAAAGGAGTTCTGCAAGGGATGCAACATCTGCGTCCTGGTCTGTCCCACCCACGCCTTCGCGGAGGGTACGGAGATTGGCGAGCGAGGATACGTCATCCCGTCCGTCACCCGCCCCGAGCGTTGTCCCAACTACAAACGCAGGACGAAGAAGAACGCCGTCTGCGAGATGTGCATCCTTACCTGCCCCGACCAGGCGCTGTTCTGGGACGAGGAGGCGGGCGAGCCATGAAGCTCCCGCCAGGAACGCACTTCATGCAAGGGAACGAGGCCTGCGTCGAGGCCGCGATCCATTCGGGCCTGAGGTTCTTCGCCGGCTATCCCATCACGCCGTCTACCGAGGTGGCGGAGGGGCTGGCCCTCAGACTGCCGGAGGAGGGCGGAGTGTTCATCCAGATGGAAGACGAGCTCGCTTCGATCTCTGCCATCATCGGCGCCTCATGGACCGGTGTCAAGGCGATGACGGCCACCTCGGGCCCGGGTTTCTCGCTGATGCAGGAGAGCATCGGATACGCGTCGGTAACCGAGACGCCGCTCGTCATACTGGACGTAATGAGAGGAGGACCCTCCACTGGCCTTCCGACTCTGCCCGCCCAGGGCGACGTCATGCAGGCCCGCTACGGCTCCCACGGTGACTACCCGATCATCGCTCTCGCTGCCGCCACGGTCCAGGACATGTTCGATCTCACAGTGAGATCGTTCAACCTCACCGAGAAGTACCGCGTACCAGTGATCCTGCTCACCGACGCCGAGGTCGGGCACATGCGCGGCAAGTTCGTGGTTCCGGAGAGGGTGGAGGTGTTCGACCGCTTCGTCCGCGAGGACAAGGTCTGGCACGACGGCTTCGCCTATGATGAGAGCCTTGTGCCGAGGTTTCCGGCGTTCGGAAAGGGGGGACGGGTTCACGTCACCGGCCTCTCGCACGACGTCGCTGGATATCCCAGGAGCGAGCCGGAAGTCCACGAGGACATGGTCTGCCGCCTGAGGGAGAAGGTCGATGCGCACGTAGGGGACATATGCTCCATCGAGACGGTCCGACCGGGCTCCAGATCGATGATAGTGACCTACGGGTCGCCCTCTCTCGCCGCGAGGGACGTCCTCCTTCAAAGGAAGGATGTCGGACTGATAGACCTTAAGACGATCTGGCCATTCCCTGAAGCGCTTGTGCGAAACGCCATTGCCGGGACGGTCGAGATCCTCACGGTGGAGATGAACCTCGGACAGATACATCGGGAGGTCCAACGCGTGGCCTGCGATTCGGGCTGCAAGGACGTCAGATTGTTGTCCAAGGTCGGAGGCGAGGTCCCGACGCCGTCCGAGATCGATTCGGCGCTGAGGGGGGCCGCCTGATGGAGTTCTTCGACCTATTCCGCGAGGATCGTTGGCCCCATATGTTCTGTCCAGGCTGCGGAATCGGCACCGTCATGAACTGCTTCCACCGGGCCTTCGCCGAGGCCGGGCTTGACCAGGACAACACCGTATTCGTCTCCGGCATCGGATGCGCCTCGCGTATCATCGGCTACATCCGGGCGGACTCGATCCACACGACGCATGGACGCGCTCTGGCCGTAGCGACTGGAATCAAGTTAGCGAACCCCGACCTGAATGTGATCGTTTTCTCCGGCGACGGTGACATTGGGGCCATCGGAGGCAACCACTTCATCAACGCCGCCAGGCGCAACGTCGACATGTCGGTCTTCTGCATCAACAACTTCATCTACGGAATGACGGGCGGCCAGTCGTCGACCACCACACCTTACCGGGCCTACAGCACCACCGCGCCGTACGGAAGCAAGGAGTATCCTTTCGATCTCTCCGAGCTCGCCGTGACCGCGGGAGCGAATTACGTTGCCCGGTGGACCGTTCGGAACGTGAGGGAACTGACCGGGTCGATGGAGAAGGCGATGTTGAAGAAAGGATTCTCCTTCGTCGAGATCGCCTCCCCCTGCCCGACGTCGTTCGGCAGGAGGAACAGGATGCCTGATCCGAGGCAGATGTTCGAGTGGCTCAAGATCGTGAGCGTCAAGCGTGAGAAGAGCCAGGCATGGGGCGTTGACCAATTCACCTTGAACGTCGGAGGACAGATCAGCATAGGGGAGTTCGTGGAGAGGGATCGCGCGCCCTTCGGAATGATTGCCTAGGTTCCGGTCTGGCGGACCCGGCTACAAAGGATTAAACCCCAGGCCCCACAATTGATTCCATGCATGGAGTGCTCGCTCCACTGTTCTCTCGCGACGGCCGACGGCTCCAGGAAGGAGACCATCGAAGCCACCGCAGTACTTGAGGATGAATCGCTCCGCCTTCTGGGCCAAGCTGGACGGGAAGAGACTATCGATCTTAGGCAGATTGCCGGCATCGAGGCCCGGGACCGTTCGATCCGGCTCACGATGGGCGACGGAAGTGGTCTGGTCCTGGACCGGCTCACGGGAAGGCAGGACGAGCTGCTCAAGGGCATCTGCAAGAAGAAGAACGCTTTGGCCCTCCAGGACCTCCTCTCTGGCGAGATACAGCGGATGCGGGAGGTAGACGGGGAAATCAGAAGGCCCTCGCCCGCCGGCGCTCCCGGGGCCCTTGAGAAGTGTGAGCTGAGAGTCTACCGCGATGGCATCATCGTCATCCCGGAGAGGAGCGAGTTGCTGAGGCTGCCGGTATCGAGATTGGCTTCGGTCGGAGTCGAGAAGTACAGCTTGGCCATCCGCCTCGACGACGGCAGGTGCGTGGCGATCTCAAAGCTGGGAAGGGAGCTCGAACCAACGAGAAAGGCCATAGCCGACTCCTTGGCCGATTGCCGTCTCCGCTCTCTGGCGCTTCTCAGAGATCTTCTGAGCGAGTCCACAACGGCCGAGCTCGAGCCATGGGCGAGAGCGACCGCCAATGGAAAGGTGGTCAAGCTGGCGGACCTTGAGGCTGGCCTCACCGGAGCGACGGGGGCGATAGGACACCGCCTTGAAGATGCAGGACTTGGCGAGCAGTGCCGTCACCTCTCCTTGATCGGATCGGGCGAGAAGAGCAGGGTGGGATTGAGAAGGCGGGTCAGAGGAAGGGATTCGACCGACGACATCTGGACCCTTGTGCCGATCGTTTCGACTTGCGACGGCAAAGCCGGCAACGCCATCGCCTTGGAAGGAACGGACGAGGCCCAACCGACCCATGCCACGTACTTCTTCCGAATAGTCTCACGCGAATCCTTCAGGTCATCTGGAGGCGTAATTGACGAATCGGACCTTGAGAGGGCGATGGACGCGACGGGCCGGGCGCTGGAATCGATCGACTTCAGGCGCGAACCCTTCGCCTTGACCGAAGAAGAGCTGGCCCATCCGGAGAGAGCCAACCTTCGTCACATCCTCAACCTCGTCCCCGGGCTCAGGGAGCTGAGGCAGCGGTTCATAGGCAGGGTCGTGCATTCGTCCCTGGAAAGATGGGCGGAGAGGACGGAGGAGCTGCTGAGGTTCAACGTCTCGGCGCTCCGCGACGACGAAATCCTCGCCTAGGCGCAGCGAGTCTGAAGGGAGTCGGATGAGGTACACTCAAGGCAAGCAGGGCAGGGTCTTCGTCGTGAGAATGGAGGACGGCGAGGTGCTGCACGAGGTGCTGGAGGATTTTGCGGAGGAGCGCCGTATCGCCAATGCGGTCGTCTGGGCCATCGGTGCCGCGGACCAAGGAAGCAGGCTCGTAGTCGGCCCTAAGGACAGGAACGCGAGACCGATCGACCCGATGGAGCACAAAATCGAGGACGTTCACGAGTTCGCTGGCGTCGGGACCATATTCCCGAACGAGGACGGGAAGCCAGTGCTCCATATGCATGCCGCTCTAGGGAGGAAGGGCGACACCGCCACCGGATGCGTCAGGCGCGGCGTCAAGGTCTGGAAAATCATGGAGGTCGTGGTCGAGGAGATCGTGGGGGTCCAGGCGGTACGAGAGGTGGATTCCTCCCTAGGATTCGAGCTGCTCAGCCCACGGATGCCAAAGATGACCGACCTATCGACGGGGCAGCACTCGAGATGAAACGGAGAAGGGCGAGGTCCGACCGGCTCGATTGAATAGATACCGGGCATCAGACAGGATGCGACGCTTCTTCGACCAACGGGAAGCCTAGAACGAAGACGGCGCCGCGGGGATTGTTGTCGTTCACTCTGATCGAGCCGCCGTACCGCTGCATTGTCTTTCGAACCAGGAAGAGCCCGAAGCCAGAGCCGGCGTTCGCTCCGTAACTGAACCCCTCCTCGAAGATCTTCTTCTTGATTGCGGCGGGGATGCCGGTCCCATTGTCGGCGATGCTCAGGTACCATCGGTCCTCGGAACTCTTGATGTCGGCGGTTATCTTCGTCGCCTGCCCGTGGACTATGGCGTTCCGAACGATGTTGTCTATCGCGGACACGAGCGCCGAGTCGGCGAGCACCGTCGCGTCGCCCTTGACCTCGAAGTCGATCATGTAGCCCTTGCAGACCCTCTCCACGGCATGCCTCAGGCTGCTCGGCACCAGCGCGCCTCCCGCCAGCGCCATCACCTCCAGCTCCTTCATTCGCTTGATCAGCTCGGTGCTGCGGTTGACCGCCTTGGACGCGCTTCCTAGGTACTTCTCCTGCCTCGTCCGCTCGTACATGTCTAGCGAGCCGGAGAGCACCGTCAGCTCGTTGAGGGTGTCGTGCCTGAGGATCCCGTTGATCAGCCTGAGGGCCTCGTTCATCTGCATCAGCCTCGATTCGATGCGCTTCCTCTCGGTGATGTCGGAGGCGACCGCCATGATGCTGACCATCTTGCCCTCGGCGTCGAGGATCGGGGCCGTGGATATGCTGATCGTGATGTCGCTTCCGCCGGGGCCGGGCTGGTCCACCTCCACTTCGTTCAGTCTCTCTCCCTTTAGGATTCTATCCTTGAGATGGGACAGCCCGGGAGATTGGTCGAAGACGGACGGGCCGGGTGCGGCTGGATCGTAATCCCTCCAACCGAAGACCCTCTCAGCGGCCGGATTCCAGGTGGCGACGGAGCCGTCGGGACTGAGAGTGAGGATGGCGAGAGGGGAAGCCTCGATTATCGCGCGCAGCTTCCCGCCCGCTTTCCAAAGCATGTCTTCCGCCTGCTTGCGGACGGTAATGTCGCGAAGGGTCGAGTAGCCGGTGAGCCTCCCGCGGACCTTCAGCGTCCCGGAGAATGCCTCAACGTTGATCAGGCGGCCATCGAGCGCCTTGAACTCTGTGGAGGTCTTTGTCCCCCGTTCCAGGACGGCGTGCCTCTTCCCTTCCTTCCCGGTTGGAAGAGGCAGACCGAGATCGTGCGTGGTCAATCTCAGCAGCACCTCCCTATCGGCCCCGAACAGGTCGCAGGCCGCACCGTTCACGTCCTCGAGCCGACCGGTCTCGCGGTTGAAGAGGATCATGGCCTCGACGTTGTCCTTGAAGAGCTTCTCGTAAATCTCCTCCGACTCCTTCACCGAATCCATGGCCCTCCTCTCAGCCACCGAGCGCATGACCATGTTGCGCAGCTCGGCGAACTGGGCCTTCGGCTCGCCACCCTTCTGCAGGTAGAAGTCGGCGCCGTTGTTGAGGGCGTCGATTGCGATGTCCTCTCTCCCCTTCCCGGTGAAGAGGATGAACGGCGTATCACGACCCTGCAATCGGAGCGTCTTGAGGAATTGGATGCCATCCGCGTCGGGCATCTGGTAGTCGCATACGATGACGTCGTACTTGTTGGTCTCAACGAGGACGAGGGCGTCGAGGGGGGATGACGTGGTCTCGACCTGCATCTCCTCGTCGTGCTCGAGGAACGCCTTCGCCAAGTCCAGCAAGTTCGGGTCATCGTCGATTATCAGGGCTGATACGGTAGGCATTGACGGGTATTTGACAGCGCTTTCACACGCTTTATTTCTGCCGCCTTGACACGCCCTTCAGGCCGAAGCGATTCTCTCTGCGCTTGAGCCGATAGTCTTTATTGGCACGCCACGCAATCTGAGGCTTGGGTCGAGCGCTTGAGGTCGTCTGTCAGGTTCGCGGGAATGGGTGGACAGGGCATCATCTTCGCTGGCGTCGTGTTCGCCCAGGCAGTCTCGCTCTACGACCATCGCGAAGGAAGATCGTACAATGCGATCCAGACCCAATCGTACGGTCCGGCGGCACGAGGCGAGTCGTCGAAGTGCGACGTGGCGATCTCGGATGAGCCCTCTTTCTACCCGTTCGTGGAGAAGCCTGACTTCCTGGTCGTCATGTCACAGCCGGCATATCAGAAGTACGTCGGAGAGGCATTGCCTTCCACCGTCGTTGTCCTGGAGGAGGACGCGGTCGAGGACCGCCCGGACCTGACCTACTACGAGGTCCCAGCATTGCGAAAGGCGAGCGAGCTGGGTAGCAAAGACGCGGCGAACATGGTCATGCTCGGCGCGTTCGTGGCGGTCTCCGGGCTGGTCGACGAAGAAGCGGTTTCGAAGGCAATATCGGAGGCCAGTTCATTGAGCGCCAAAGAAGCGAACGAGAAGGCCTACCGGGAAGGACTGTTCCTCGGCCATGCTCAACTATACCAGGACTGAGCAACGAAAGAGGACAAGTTCTAAGACCGGCAGGGGAGGTATCCGGAACGGTGTTCACGTGGACCTAGACGCGATTCGCTCCTCGGGGAGGATGGTGCTGACCGAGGCCGAGGTCAAGACGCTGCTCAGGGAGAAGGGCATCGCAACGACATCGTTCGTTACGCCTACCAGGGAGGAACTGGATTCCCTCGATATCCATTTCCCGGTGGCGGTGAAGGTCTGTTCGGCGGACATCATGCACAAGAGCGACGTCGGGGGCGTCTACCTCAATGTCCACGACCGGAGGGAGATGGTCGAGAGCTACGAGGAGATCAAGTCCCGGTTCCCCGAGGCGGAAGTGCTGGTCGAGCCTATGGTGGCCAAGGGCTTCGAGGTCATCGTCGGGGTGGCGGACGATCCGACATTCGGACAGTGCATCATGTTCGGGAGCGGGGGTGTGCTCGCCAATCTCATCCAGGATGTCTCCTTCAGAAAGACGCCGATCGCGAGGGAGGACGCCCTGGAGATGATAGCGGAGACGAAGGCGAGGAGCGTCTTCGAGGGGGTCCGAGGGATGAAGGCAGAACTTGTCTCGGCGGTAGACATGCTCCTTCGAGTCTCCGATCTCGCGACAGAAATGGATGGCAGGTTGGACCAGCTCGACCTGAACCCGGTTGTTCTGGGCGCCGAGGGTTGCATCGCGGTCGACGCGAAGATGATCCTGAAGTGAGGGGGTAGAGGATGCCGAGCAAGAGGGAAGAGCAGGCGGCCAGGTACTTCAACTGCACACTAAGGGAGAGAGCGGTCTTCGAGGCGGGTATCAAGCTCGGGACGATCTATCACCAATTCGTCGGCACGCCGTTGTCGACGGCGAACGTCGACAGCCTAGAGAAGGCGATGGAGGACGGCGTCAGGGTGCAGCCGTTCGTGGAGGACGTGAGGATCCGGATCGACCGGACGGCGATGAGGAAGAAGAAGGACGCCTTCGATTATCAGACCCTTACCGGCAACATGCTCGACGTGAAGCTCTGCATTCGCATCGAGGGGACACGAGTCAGGACCGAGATGCGCTACATCCCAGAATTGCATTATCCGCTCATGTTCGTGCGCGAGGTGTCCGACGTAGATTGAGCGTCCACCCGAGCGCTAGCCAGAGCGCGCACCTGTGGACAAAGGTAGTTAAGGAAGAAATCCCATTACGCTTGTCCATTGGATTGTCAGGAGGAGCTATCTGACAGCTGTAACGCTCCTCGGTGGGAATGCATGAATAACATCAAAATCGGGATCACAGGCTTGCCCGGGGCTGGAAAGACCCACGCCCTCCTCAAGGTCATCGAGATGCTCGAGTCCGAAGAGGTCAAGGTGGGCGGGATGATCACCGAACCGATCGTTGAGGACGGTCGCCGAATGGGGTTCTCTGTGATGGACTGGCGGACGAAGCAGAAGTCGGTCCTGGCTCACGTCGACATACAAAGCAAGTTCATGGTCGGGAAGTTCGGGGTCGATCTCACCGTTCTCGAGACGGTCGGCGTCGCCGCGCTGATGAAGGCGTGCGAGGAGTCAGACGTCATCGTGATCGATGAAGTGGGAAAGATGGAGGTGGAAAGCGAGAAGTTCGTGGGGGCGGTCAAGTTCGCCCTGGACGTGGAGAAACCGATGCTCCTCACCCTGCATAAGAAATCCCGCAACCCGCTCCTCCAGGATATCAGGCGGCGGGACGATGTTCGAATTCTTGAAGTCACGCCGATAAACCGAAACCTCCTTCCCTATAAGATCATGAAGCTCATGAAGGGAGAGCTTCTCTGACCATGCTCCCGGATTCCGTCGAGGCGATGGAAGGAAGGACGCGACTTCTCCTTCCCAAGGTCCATTCCGAAAAGGGTCCCGGAAAAAGAATGGGGCACGTCTTCTTCAATTCCCAGATGGCGTTCAATCGAGATGTCTCGGTGATGTTCGCGAGGGCGGTCGGCCTCCGAGGCAAGAAGCTCCTTGACGCGATGGCCGGCACTGGGGCGAGGGGACTGAGAATCGCGAACGAGGCAGGTCCTGGCTTCGAGACCGTCCTCAACGACAAGGACCAGAGAACGACGCCGTACATCGAGGCGAACATCGAACTCAACTCGCTGGCGAACTGCCGCGCCGAGAACCGTGACCTGCGATGTCTTCTCGCATCCGAGGTCTTTGACTACGTCGACCTCGATCCTTTCGGTAGCCCAGTGCCGTTCGTCCAGGCGAGCCTCCAAGGCTTGAAGAGAAGGGGGATCCTCGCGATAACCGCCACCGACACCGCCCCTCTGGCCGGGACCCACGCGAAGAAGTGCGTCCGGAGATACATGGCCAGACCGTCGCGCGGACCGATCGGCCACGAGGTTGGCCTAAGGATACTGATCGGCTACCTTGTCCGGGAAGCGGCGCAGCTGGACCGCGGCCTCAACCCGATTCTCTGCTTCTACGCTGACCACTACTTCCGCTGCTACCTGCTCGCGAAGGAGGGGGCGGCGGAGGCAGACGAGTCGCTTGCCCACCTCGGACGGCTGACGCTCGACGAGGAGACGAGGGGGCGGGCGTTCTCGCTCGACGCCAAGGAGGGTGCCGGTCCCCTATGGGGAGGCGACCTCTACGACCGCGAGCTGCTGGACCGGATGGAGGTGACCGAGGGACTCCAACACGTGGACCGCTGCGCGAAGTACCTCAAGACCTGGCGCGAGGAGCTCGAGATTCCCTACTTCTACGAGAACAACGAGCTGGCATCGCTGCTCAAACAATCCCCGCCGATCCTGGAGGGGGTCATCTCGAAGCTTAGGGAGAGCGGCCGGGCATCGAGGACACACTTCTCCCCGACCGGGTTCAAGACCGACGTGGCGTTCGAGGATGTTCTCCGCATCTACCGAGACATGGCCTGACCTGGCGCACCGGCTTTGCACTTCGAGCAAGAAGATTCGTGAAATCAACCCGTCTTATGCTCCCTGACCGTCCGCTCACCCCGTGCGCCCCGGCGCTACCCGGGGCGTAGAGGAGGATCATCGCATCATCGGCCAGGGCGTCGGGGTCAAGCCTGAGACCCCCAAGCCCTCGCATCACGGCCCCTTCTGGAGGCTCCGCGAGGGCGGTTCGACAGATGTTCAATCCTGCGTTCAACTGGCGATCGAGCCGCCAGCCGCACCTGTCGCAGACGAACACCCGGCCCACCCTGCTTCGGCGTTCTTTGATCTCGCCACATCTCGGGCAGGTCTTACTCGTGTATCTCGGATCAACTTTGATGATAGGGACGCCTCTCTCTTCCGCCTTGTACTCGATCTGGCGATGCAGTTCACGCTGTGGCCAGATGGAGAGACGGCGGCGCATGCGCCGGCCTCTTCCACCGCCTTTGGGAAGGCGCAGGTCTTCCAGAGCGAGCGCCGCGTGTTCGATAGCGGTACTTGCGACCAGACCCTTGCTGATCAGATCTAGCCGTTGTCTCACTCTACTGTGCTCCCTCCTTCCTTCTTTGGATGCAAGCATGTGCCAAACCCTTCGATCGCGAGATTTCTTCCGACCATGCCTGCGGCGACGGACGAAGTAGCGGTTTTGAATCGACGATACGTCTGGATATGGTACGGAGACTGGTATGACTCCCTCCGATGAGAGCCAAACCCCATCGAGCGAGCGCTCGTTGGTGTCGAGCGCGAGGAGCGAGGTAGGCGCATAGGGCTCTGGAATCTCCTTCTCGATGACGAGTACGACCTTCGTCTGGGTCAGAATCAATTGCTTGATCCTGCCTGAGGCCATGATCTCTGAATGATACTGCGAGAGCTTCACGTCAAACCCGACCCACTCCCCATTCCGGAGGGAGAGACGAACGTGGCCAGTGTCTGGGGAAATGTGAAACGTGACGTCGTCGGCGCGGATGAAGGGTCTGAAGACGTAGGGCACTCTGCTGCGTATGTTCTTCCGCAACCGCCTGCGATGGCCCTTGCCGAGGGATAGGGCGACTTCAGTGGAGGTTCTGGCGTGAGCGAAGTTGATATGATACTCCTTCGCCAGGGATTGGCCGAACTTGACCATCGAGCCCTTCGCAGTGAGGTTATTCTCAAGAGCATAGCGGATGCCCCGATTGACCATCAAACGGAAGTCTTGCATAAGGAACAACACTGGCGATGGGAGCGGAGATCCGAGTTCACAGACGAGGCTGCGGCAAGCTAGTTGCACATGTCGGACGAGCGCAATTGAAGCTAATGAGAAACGGCACTACAGTAAGCGCTAGAGACTCTGGGTGCAACCAATGCGGACCAAATTCTTTATCTACGGATTGGCCGATGGCAAGCCGGTGAAGGGTTGAGCACTCTCGCTGTCGTGGGCACCCAGTGGGGTGACGAAGGCAAGGGGAAGATCACCGACTACTTGGCCGAGGACGCCGA
>JAJRAL010000098.1 GCA_028679935.1 Methanomassiliicoccales archaeon
AATACGTTCCGTCGAGATCGAACGAGAACAGTGCGTTGGGCGCGGCCGCGTTGCCCAGGTTGAAGACGACCAGGGAGACGTTGACGTCGGCCCCCTCGTAGATCGTGTCTGGCTTGAACGTGATGTTCGAAGCGACGACCTCGAGGTCGGGCGCCAGCACCGGCGGTTCCTCCACCACGATATCCTTCCAGGCGAGGTTGTTCGATTCATTCGTCTCCTCAATCGTGCCGTTCGCGTCCGCCATCACGCTCACGTTGTGCGTGCCAAGCGTCGCGACCCACGGCAGCTTCGCAATGCGCGACTCGCCCGCCGGTACCACCGTCAGGTTCACCTGGCCGATCACGACCGAGTCGACGTAGAAGCGCGTGGAGACGAATCTAGCCTCGGTGCTGCCAAGATTCGAGACGATAGCCGAGATGTTGACGAGGTCGCCGACCTTGGGCGCGAAGACGTCGAACGTGACGTCGTAGTTCGAGAGCTCCAGGTCGATGATCTCGGGCTCCTCGTTCGCTATCACGATGTCGACCGAGACGATGTCAGAGTCGGAGATTGAATCGTTCGCGCGCACCAGGATGCTGTAGTCGCCATTCTCGAAGTGCGTCGAATTGAGCGTGAGGTTCCAGTCGGGCAGCGAGGACATGCCGACGTCGGTCCATGGGATGACCACGCCGGGGCCATGGAGCAGCTCGTACTGTATCCTGAAGGCCGAGGGGTGCTCGGGATCGAATGCGTCCGGGTCGATGGCCGTCCCATTCACCTTGAACTCGCCGGTCGGGACCGTGCTTCCGTCGACCGGGGCGACGATCGTCACCTCGGGCGGGATGTTCGGGACGACCATCTTTGTGAAGTAGACGTCCTGCGCCGGGAGGTTCGAGTCGTAGACGATCAGGATCGTTCCGTTCGCTGTGCAGGCCACGTCAGCGAACTCCTGAGTGACATTGTCCCAGGCCGGATTCGCCGCATCGACCCTCACCGGCGGAGTGAACGAAGTGAGATCAGTGGAATTGCAGAACATTATCTTCGAGGGATTTGCCGGATAGTCCTGATAGGCCAGATATGTCTTTCCGCGGTAATCGCATGATATGCTCGGGTTCGTCTGGTCGAAGTTCCCCAGGTCCTCATTAGCGACCACCGAGGCAGAGAACGTCGCGCCGTTGTCATCAGAGTGCGAGACGCGTATGTCGTAGTTCCCGCTCTGGTGATCTTGCCATGCGACCACGATTCGACCGTCGACGGTGAACGCCGCCGATGGTCTGGACTGTTCCGTGCCTGGAGGCGCGTCAGATACCTTCCTTTCGGTGAACGAGCCAGCCGCGGCCTGATTCCCGCTGAACGCCCCGTAGATGTCGAGCAGTGAATCCGATCGGTCGTCGTGCCAGGCGATGAAGACGTTGTCCCCTTGGGCGCAGACGTCGGGATAGCTCTGGATGGCGAACGACGAGCCGGTCGTGTCCACCCTGACCGGCGTCTGGAAGGAGACCGCGGAATTGAACGAGCGGGCGATGTAGAGGTCGGGGTCCTTCCCTGGCACGTACTCGGCCCAGGCGACGTAGATGACGTCATTCGCAATCGCTATCGACGGATGCGTCTGGTTGCCCGTCGCCGTCAATGTGACCTGCTCGGATGTTGAGAAGTGGGATCCCTTGTCCACCGACCTGGAGACCCAGATGCGGTCGGTGCCACTCCGATTGTCGGACCAGACAACGAAGACCGCGCCGGTCGAATTCGAGGCGGCGTCTGGGGAGGCGGCAAACACGCCAGGAAGGCCATACACGGGCGTCGGCATGCCCCAAGAGAGCCCGCCATCGGTAGACGAGATGGCGAAAATGTCGTCGTGCCACGGATTGCCCCCGAGCCAGAACTCCGACACGAAGACGATGGTCAAGTCGGACGCGGACGAGCTCACGATCTTTGCAGACGACTCGTCCGCCGCAAGAGGGAATTGAGTCGGCGGCGCGAAGGTCGATGCGGAAACGGCGCTGGTCACGAAGGGCATGACTACTGGAAGCAGCAGCGAAACAACCAGAAGCCGGACGACGAACCCCCTCATCCGCCGGGCCATCGAGAGACGAATGCTCCTCCACGCAATAATGGTTCGGTTCGGCGTGCGTATGGAGAGCGAACAACACCCAGAGAGAAACCATTATGTGCGACCATCCAGCTACTGCGGTTCGTGCGCAAGGGGGAGATGAAGGCATGGCGCCTGGTCGGGGTAGCCGCGGGCATCGCGGTGATAGTCGAGGGAGCGGTCCTTTCCTCGCTCGAGGGCACTAATCAGACGACCCTCGCGATAGCTTTCATAGTCCTGGGATTGCTGGCGGCGGCGCCTCTCGCAGCGACCGTCTTCATGTCATCTAGATTCGGCAGGTTCCTCAGGGTGCCGGCCCTGATCGCCGCACCGGTAGGCCTCGTGGTCGGATTGATCGCGGTCGACCTCGCATGGTCGGGCGACCGGGCGGTCACCCTGGGAATGGAGAGTCAGCCGGTCTACATCGTTGCGATCTTCATCGCCCAGCTATTCTTCGTCGGAATGGCGCTGTTCATTGCTTCGGCCATGTCCGAGACGAGAATGAAGGTATGGAACCTCCTCGCCTACGGCGGAGGAGCGGCCGCCGCGGCCGAAGGGCTTGTCGTCATGGGTATCGCGGCTCCGACGGTGATCCAGGGAATAGGCGGGGTCTTGGGCAGCACGATCCAGCTGCTAGGTGTGCAGCTGTTCGCCGTAGCTCTTGCGTTCATAATCCTCTCGATCGCCGCCGAGTGGATCCCGAGAGGAAAGGCGATCTGGAGCCTTTCAAGGTCGACGTTCGCGGCGCTGCTAGTGCTGGAGGGGATCGCCCTGACCGTGCTTGCCACGCCGGTGGACGTCAAGGGGATTGGCGGCATGCTTGAGAGCACTGTGATGCTAGCCGGCCTGCAGCTCGCGGTCCTCGGCCTCTTCACCCTCGCTATGTGCGGCCTCTCGGCGAACCCCGAGAGCCCGAAGACGAAGAAGCTGGCGATCCTCGCCGCGGTCTTCCTCGCCTTCCTCATCCCGATGGCTGTGCTCACTGCCGGCAAGGTCCTCTGATCGGATCCAAGAGACGCTGCCACAGAATGCTTGCGCAATGATGCAAGAAGAGCCGATCGGCATGTCAAGAGGATCGGTGTCAGCCACGCTGGCAGAGTCGATCCCCGTGGAGCTTCAGCATCGTCCCCAAGTTCACACCACCTGCTAAGGTGATAGTATTATCGAACGGAGAGAGCGCTCGTAGATGGTGAATTCCCATTGGTCCTCAGGGACGCCCTAGCTCGCTTCCTTGCGCTTCATCTCGCCCCGGATGTAATGCCAGAGCTTCCGTGGATTGAGAATGTCCCAGAAGTACATCACGTCGTCCTTGTGCAGTTCTCTTAGGAGCCAGAGCGCGACGAGGAACACGCCCAGCGAGTACAGACCGTAGACCACCATCTGGATCCAGCCTTCGAGCGGCAGGACCTCGGCCAACAGCAGCAGGGAGAGTCCGGCCACCACACCGGCGATCACGTGCAGGGCGATGCGGGGGTTCGTCCCGGTCCTGGTGAGCTTGTACACCACGTACCTGACGATCACGAACAGGATCCCGGTCGACAGCATTATGGCGATCGCAGCGCCGGTATAGGCGAGGCCGATCCAGGGCACGCCGAACAGGGTGGATGGGACCAGCAGGAAAAGAAGGACCGCGGTGACGGCGAAGCTCGCTAGGGTCACCTTTGCCGAGAGGTCCGGCCGGTTCACCGCGAGTATCTGGGAGCTGTGCACTTGATTGAGGAGCGTGAGCATGGTCGAGATCGCGAGGTATCGGAGCGGCTCGCCGGCGGCCGCGAAGTTGCCGCCGATCATGACCCTTGCCGTCTCGGTGGGGAACGCCACCATGACGGCGGTGATAGGCATCCCGATGATCGAGATGTACCTCTCCGCCTGGCAGGTCATCTTCCTTATCTCGCTCATGTGGCCGTTCACGTGGAGCTTCGAGAACGAGGGGTACGTCATCGTTGCCACGGCCGAGCCGACCAGAGCGAAGACGCTCAAGAAGAACGACGTACCAGAATAGTAGCCGACATACTCCGAGTGTGTCGGGTAGAACCAACCGATCGTCAGGTTGGGCATGTTCGCGGCGACGGTGCCCACGACTGCGATCAGCGCCAGGGGCAGCGAGAACTTCCAGTACTCCCTGAGCAGCGAAGGCCGGACAAGCTTGATCCGGTCGCGGAAGAGGAGATACAGGCCGAAGAGCAGCACGCCCAGAGCGGCGGCGACGTACGCGTAGCCGGCGGCGACCGCGCCCGCCCCTCCAAGCATGAAGATCACGATCAGGGGGATCCTTATGCTGACGTCCACCAGGCCGGCCATCTGGGACTTCACTGCCTCCATCGTGGCGTTGTAGGTGTTGCTGGCGATCCCGGCCAGGTTGTAGAACACGTTGTAGAGCAGGAATAGTATGATCAGGGAGCCGATCGTGCCATCGAGCGAGCCGCCCATGTATGTGGCCCAGATCAACAGCGCGATCACGGTGACCACGACCGTTACCAAGGTCAGGATGATCTTGACCATGGCGTACGTTGAGACGCAGTCGTTGATGTCCTTGCCCTCGGAGATCTTCTTGATGTGGGCGCTCCCGAAGCCGAGATCGGCCAGGGCGTTGAACGTCGCCACTAGCGACATGACGAGTGCGAGGTCGCCGTACCCGGCAGGGCCGAGGTATTTCGCCAGGAAGTAGAAGCCGACGTAGCCCATGAGGGCCGCGATCAGCCTCATCGCGAGGAAGACGAATGACCTCCGACCGATCGTCGTCACGCTGGCGGCATTCCCTCCATTATTCTTAACCTATCGCCCTCGGTCCTATCAATCGTATCCGGAGGACGCGATGGAGGTCACGTCCACTTCCTTCCCGTCGTGCCTTGCGATCAGG
>JAJRAL010000167.1 GCA_028679935.1 Methanomassiliicoccales archaeon
AGTGGGCTCAGCCGGATTCGAACCGGCGATCTACGCCGTGTAAGGGCGTTGTCTGTCAGCTGTCCCGGGGTTGCCGGGGCGGCACATGACCGCTAGACCATGAGCCCGCAGCCTGCAACCCCATTTCGACTAATAAACATGAGTGGTAGGGAAAAATAGAAAGAAGAAAAGGAATTAGGAAAGGGGTTTCTGGCCTCAGATGGGCAGCGGGAACTCGTTGAACATACCGAAGCCGTAGTCCGCCGGACCGATCTCAGGGCTGACGATGATGTAGAAGTCCGTGTAGACAGACAGGCTGTCCAAGGCCTTCTGCACTTCTCCAGTGTCGCCGATATTCAGGTTCAGGACCACTGGCAGGTAGTACACTCCATCGTAGCTCGTGGCGCCGTGGGTCGTCGCGTAGATCGAGACGAACCAGGACTCATCTTCGTAGGCTGGGATGGGCTCGAATCCGATGATGTCAGCCGCGTTGTCGATCACGACATCGTTCACGGTCACGTTCTTGATATACCAGCCGTCGTAGTTCGTGGACCAGTCGGTGAGCTCTCTGAACTGCAGCATGATCGATTCACCGGCGTAGTCGCTCAGGTCGAACTCGAGGTGGTCCAAGGACGCCCAGCCGGAGTTGCCCCAGCTTGGGTTCTGACCAGTGATGCCTGGCAGGTTTTCGAGGATCAACGGTAGAGCCTCGGGAACCGCATCGAACGTTGTGTAGTCGTTCTCGAGCGACTCCCAGGTCACTCCTCCATCCTCTGAGACCTGCACGAATCCGAAGTCCCAGTCTTCCTCAAGGTTCCACTTGGTGTCGAGGCCGAGGGTGATGGTGTCTTCCTCCGAGTACGCGGTCAGGTCGACGGTTCCTCTCAGGCTGTAGTCGACGAGGTCGCCCCTGTCCGACCACCATACTGGCGTCGTGTAGACCTGGGCTAGCTCGATGTTGTCAACCGCCCAGTACCAGTCCCAGCCTTCAGCGGAGTAGTAGAACGCGAGCAAGACGCTGGAGAATCCGGCGAGATCGTCGGCGTTTAGGTTCACGACGACGTGGCCGCTGGCCATCGGGTACGCGGAGGTCATCAGTAGCTGGTCCTGGTTGAAGTTCGCCAGGATCTTGTAGGTGTCGCCACCATCGACCGAGTACAGCACATAGCCGACATCGATATAGCTGCCGTACCGCTGGAAGTCCGAGTCGAATGACAGCTGCAGGTGGTCATATCCCGTCGTGTCGATCGATATGTCGCTGAACATGATCTCGTTGATGCCACCGCCAGCGGCGTCGCTGCTTGCCACTGCGAAGTAGTCCGATGGGTTGCTCAGGTACGGCCAGGCCTGCCACGGGTGTCCGTAGACCGGGCCCATGCTCTGGGTGTACCAGTCACCGAGCGAGCCGCCGTGATTGAAGTCCTCGAAGAAGAGGACATCTCCGGTGCTAACAGGCATGTTGATTGTCTGCCAGCCCTTCTTGACCACGGTGTCTCCAGCGAATCCGAACTTCAGCCAGTTGAAGTTGATCGGATCGGATGGCGTGACGTGGATGTAGTCGGTACCATACGAGTTGACATCTCCCGAGGGCAGGATTGTGCCGTCAAGAGTGACTGATGGTCCGAACTCCCATGCGGCCGATTCAACCCAGGCCGATCCGCTCTGCGCGTAGGTGGCCCACGGGTCGTAGTTGTTGATCAACGGTCCGCCTGCAAGGCCGATGTCCAGGGATGTGTAGTCGTAGAGTCCGTTTCCCGGGCTGTCGCCATGGATCAGGTTCGCCAGTCTCCACGAGTTGAACGACCGGTCGAAGTCCCACTTGGGCAGACCGAACGCTTCGAACGCTGCGTTGACGTCCGCGATTCCGCTAAGCACCTCTTCGCCATATGTGGAGTTGACCAACTGGATGACGAAATCGGGTCCGAAGTGGTCGTGTAACCAGATCACATACAAAGCTGCCGCGCCGTAGTCGGCGAGGATGTTGATGTCACCCTGGTCGCCCCACTCTGTGAGCGAGTTGTCCGGCGTGGCGAGGAACCATTCGATGTGGTCCCATGGCACTCCATAGCCGCAGAGCATCTCAGCGTACATCGAGCAACCCTCGTTCAGGAACGACGCCTGGTCAGGGTTGTGGTAGTTGTTCAGTAGGTGCTGGTACTCGTGCGCCACGGTCGACTCATAGACGAACGGCCTCGGGACGAACTCGGTCGTCCTGTTCACCCAGTCCCAGCAGTCGATGTGGATGATGTTCCTGTCGTAGTAGTAGTCCATCGATGGCGAGAAGTACCCCGCCACGTAGCTGGGGTAGGTCGGGTTCACGAAGCTCGTGTCGTAGATGTTGAAGATCATCAACATGACCCGTCCAGACACGTTGGTCTGGAAGTACGGATAGCCGAGAAGCGGCATTATCGAGTTGTCCCCGGTGAGCGGTGGCGGAGCGCCGAAGTTCGCGGTCATGATCGGGTAGATCGTGTCGTTGAACTGGTCAGCGATGTAGTTCGCCTGGGGGTCAGTGATCACGACGCGCCCATCGTTCCTCGGGTCGCCGGGCCAGAAGAGAAGGTCCGTCGCAACCCATACTTCGACGTTCTGTCTCTCGGTCCTCTTCTCGAACAACATCAAGTTGCTGGGATTGGTCTCGTTGTATGCCCACTTGCCGTAGCCGCCCACGTAGAACCGGACGATCGAGCCGACGTCATAATAGTCGCCCGGTGCGTAGGTCACTTGGGTCATCAAGCCAGACTCATAAGCGGACCCGATGTTCACCTGTTGCTTCTTCACCTGCGGGTCGATATCCATCGGAAATGGATCCGCGACCGCAACACTCTTCGTTGACGTGGTGACCGCGCTTCCGCCAGACATTATGACGGCGAAAGCACCGACAACCATCGTCAGCACAATTGCTATGCTGATAACCTTAGTTGCATTGTTTGGCATTTTGCCCCTCCCGAATCCCATCGGCCAGAACACTAAGCGTGCGCCCCAAACCGACGGCCACCTAAGTAGACGGATTATTCCGTAGCTGACTACTTATAGATTATGCAGGGAAACAGGGCTTCTGGGTGATATCGCCGGGACAGCGCCTCCCTGTCCCCTGCGGATAGTCTCGTTCCGGCCCTGACCGAAACGTTAGAATACCAGTCCTGCGCGTGATGCCGTGGGATTCGGGAAAGATGGGCGATACACCTCTCAGGGGCAGGATACAAGCGGCACTGTCCCTTCCGACCACCGGACCGTCCATCCGGCGATATTTCGTCAACACGATCTTCGACGCGACCTTCGTCATGCTGGGCGTGATCATAGGCAGCGCGTTCTCGGAGAACCCGAACATCCACATCATCACCGTCACGATCATCACAAGCGCCGTCGCGCTCGGAATATCCACCGGTGTCAGCGTGTTCGAGGCGGAGAGCATGGAACAGAGGATACGCCTAGGAGAGATCGAGAAGGCGCTGCTCCGGTCACTGGAGGACACCCACATCGGCCGCTCTTCCAGGACGTCGATCTACCTGATCGCCGGGCTCAACCTGCTCGCGCCGATAACGGCAGGCATTCTGATAGTCGCGCCGTTCCTGATGTTCTCCGGGGACATCGTGATGGCCGCCTGGACGGCGGTGGCGCTCGCCTTGCTCGTGCTCTTCACCACCGGCTACTTCATGGGCAAGCAGGGAAAGAGGAACCCATGGGTCCAGGGAGGCAGGATGGCCGTCGTGGGCGCCGTCGCCTTCGTGGTCTGTTACCTCATCCAGACTCTGGTGTGATCAGCAGATCCTCGGCACGGGGTCCCCGACTGGAGGCTCGAGGACCCTTCTGCCCCCGACCTCGGTCCTGAGGACGACGCCCTTCAGCCCTTTGTCGGCGAGTCCGATGATGGCAGCGTTCTTGCCGAGCGGGTGCTTCCTGATTGCTTCGAGGACCGCCTCGGCCATATCCGGAACGACGCCCACGATCATCTTGCCCTCATTGCCTATCGTCAGCGGATCGAGACCGAGCATCTCGCAGGCGTTCCGCACCGCCTCGGCGATCGGCACGCTCTGCTCCTCGACCTCTATCCCGACCTTCGACTTCGAGGACCATTCGTTTACGGCGTTCGCGAGACCGCCCCTGGTCGGGTCCTTCATGCACACTGCTCCCCCGACCTTGAGCACCTCCTCCATCAGCCCGTTCAGTGGCGCGCAGTCGCTCTGGACCTGGCTCTCGAAGCCGTATCCCTCGCGGAACGAGAGCAGCGCGATGCCGTGATCACCCACGGTGCCAGTCACAATGATTGCGTCCCCGTCTCGGAGGTTGTCGTCAGTCATCCACCGGGAGTCGACCTTCCTCGAGCGGGAGGCGACCTCGATGTCGTGGTCGAGGTACGCGCTCCTCTTGCCGATGGCCGCGGTCGTCACGACCATCTTCTCAAGCTTCCCAGCCTCCATGACCTTGGTGTCGCCGGTGACGATGGGAACGCCTGCGACCTTCGAGGCCTCGCCGATGCTCCTGGCAACCTTCTCGAGGATTTCGAATTCTAGCCCCTCTTCCAGGACCACCGAAGTGGCTAGGGCCATCGGCTTCGCCCCCATGACCGAGATGTCGTTGACCGTGCCGTAGACGCTTAGTGTCCCGATGTCCCCTCCGGGGAAGAAGAGCGGCTTTACCGTGTGCCCATCTATCGTGAAGACAACGCCGTCGACAACCGCGGAGTCGTCGAAAGCGCTGAGCGAGACCTCCGTCGGCACCTTCGGCAGAAACGGCAGGATGTGCTTCGCGAGCAGCTCCTGCATCATCTCGCCCCCGGCCCCGTGCCCCATCGTGACCCGCTTCATGCTTGCGGCATCTTGCCTCCCGGCTTTATATATTCTGTCGGGAAGATGGCTCGGCGACGAGACTTCCTGGACATCATCGCGTGGACAAAGGCTTATCAACGGTTCTTGGCATACGAGACCTGCCCCGGGCCTGTAGGGTAGCCTGGATTATCCTTTTGGCCTTCGAAGCCAAAGACTGGGGTTCGAATCCCCACAGGCCCGCCAAGCGCTTCGCAGGCGAGAATCAAGTCAGTAGGGCACCAGAACGTAACGGCAGCCCTCGCATCTCCACCCTTCGAGCGTGACGTGAGGTCCCGAGGGATCTGCCCTCACCGGGATCGTGGTCACCTTGGTCGTGCCCTTCGTTTTGCCTGGCGTGACCCATCGAACCTCCCCCCCGGCCTCCATCTTCAGCTCCCCCTTGATCATCTGACCGCCGCAGCTCGGACACGTGTTGATGCTCATGCCACCACCTCAGATTCGGGACTCCTCACTCCCCTCGGCGCAGTAGTACTGCCTCGTGAATTTGTAGCGCGCATGGACCTTACATGATATGCACTGGCAGCCTCGCCGGTCGACCTCGCACGGCGCCTCCTTCGTCAGGCAGAACGTCATCAGAAGCGGCTCGGCCGCGCAGTCTGGATAGCTCGCGCACTTGTCGCAGAGGCACAATTCCCTATCGGATTTCTCGTTCGGCATCGCCTCACACTCCTTGCTCCTTCGCACTCCCGTAGATGCAGTAGTACATCTTCTCGAACTTGAACTCCTCCTGCACTAGACAGCCCGGACAGATGCAGCCTGACATGTCGCTCTCCTTCACGCACGAGGCGCTCTTCCCGGCGAAGCAGTAGACCCTCTCATCCTTGTCCCCGGCGCAGGAGTTGTATGTCGGGCAGCCGGGGCAGACGCACTTCTCGTAGTACATCTTGACCATCTCGGCCGGGTCCGCCCTCACCCTCTTCTCGGTGCTGACGAAGAATACGTCGAACTTGCCCAATCGCTACACCCAACTTCGACTCGGGAGCCGACCGTATTTAACCGTTTGCTGGTCTCATATGAAGAGGTTCAGGTCCGAGTCCTTCGCCGATTCCAGGTAGTCGTTGACGCTGCAGATCTCCTCAACCTCGTCCACGAACTCCTCACGGCCGAAGCCCATCAGCTCCATCGGCAGGCTGCACGCGGCGAAGCGCACCCCGAACTCCTTCGCCTCGCGCATCATCTCCTTGACCGATTGGACCTTTTTCTCCGTCATCCGCTCCTTGAATTCCCTCGTGCCCATGCCGGTCGCCTCAATATGGGAGAGCTTGAGTCCGTCCGCACCGAGCGGCATGTTCGAGTCGAAGAACTCGGCCGAGCCGGTCTTCCCGACGCGCTTCCTCGGATCGCGGATGATGGCCAGTCCCCAGAAGCTGAAGAAGACGTTTACCTGCCATCCTTCCACCGCCGCCCTGCTCGCGATGACGAAGGCCGCGACGGCACGATCAAGGTCGTCGGAAAACAGGACCATGGTCAGCTTGGGCATCGGACCTCACTTCATCTTCCGGATGACGATGTGCCAGGTCTTCCCGTCGTCCGAGACCGAGACGACCTCCTGGCCGTTCTTCTCCATGTGCTCCTTGATTTCGACAAGGGAGAGGGGATAGTCCCCGACCACCTCGACCGTCGCCCCCGGGGACATCCGCTTCAGGCGCTTCAGCGTCTCGAACAACGGACGGGGGCAGACCATGCCCATGCAGTCGACCGTCTCGTCCGCCATCCATGCACCTCATAGGGCGATGAACCTCTCGCCCTTCTCAGCGATCAAGGCCCGTATCTCCCTCTTGGAGAGGACCTCCACCCCTTCTACGAGCTGATCCGCCGACATCGACCTTGAAATCATGGAGTCAGAGTCGGCGACGATCCTGCCGCCCTCCCCGATGATGTCGCGGACCTGCTTCTCCGTGTTGGGTAGATTGATCTCCTTCATCGAGTCAGCCTGGCCTCTTCGAGCCGCAAAGACCCCGTCCCCCCGGAGCACGACCGCCACGTCGTTCCCGACCGAGACCCAGGCCATGGCGACGAATAGGCCCGCATACGCGTTCTCACGCCCGAATGGGCCATGGGCTATGTCCAGTACCAAGTCGGCCATGTTACGAACCTCCTATCGAGATGACCTTGTCGGCCCGCTTGAGCATCTCGGCGAACCCGAATATCGTGGTGAACTGCACTCCCTCCATGACCTTCGTCGACGAGTAGTCCTTCTTGCCGTCCTTGAGCTCGCCGGATATGTATCCTCGGGCGATGGAGCAAATCTCGCAGCTGTAGACCTTCGCCCCTTTCTTGATGACCCGCTGCAGCGTCTCCCCGACGGGGAAGAACGTCTTCGGCCTCTGGTCGTTCATCTGGGCATGGACCGAGTCGCCATAGAGGAACACCTCAACATTGTAGCCCTTGTCGAGCGCGCGCTCCGTGATGCGGCAGAAGTGATCGGCGTGCTGCGTGCCATAGGGCGCCCCGATGAGCATGATTCCCAGCGTCTTCTTTCCCTCTACCATGCCATCACCCTCCCCGCCTTCTCCATCGCCTCGTCGAGGAAGCCACCTTCGAGATCCTCCTCGATCGAGATCCCTTTCAGTAGCTCGGCCGGGTCGATACCTCTCGCCCTGATGTCGCGTCCGCTCGCCCTCACCGCTCCGCCCTTCGCCAGCACAGCGCCAATCGTCGATCCAAGATCGTCCGCTAGGCCCTTCCGGGCGCACAGCACCCCGTCCCCGAGCAGGAAGATTGCGACGTCAGGCGCGGCGTCCTCTGCCATTCCAAGGAGCCTCTCCCCGTCCTCCCTCGTTCCCGGGGACCTCATCAGCAAGATGCAGGTCCGCATGTTCCCCCTTCATGGGCTAGATGGCCGCACGGAGGCATAATGCTCGCCTTGCCCCAAGGACGATAAGTATTTAGAGCCAGTTACTACTCGGCCCCACATGGCTAACGTTACACCCCAGGCTGAGAAGCTGTTCAACGCTCTGAAGATGGCCCAGGCCGTCGGAGAGGACAAGACCGTGAGCGCAGAGAAGGCCACCGCGCTTTCGAAGCTCCCCAAGGCGCAGTGCATGAACGCGATGCAGGAGCTCGAGAGGAAGGGCGTCGTTAAGGTCAAGAAGAAGATGAACGTCGTCTCCTACTACTTGCAGAAGACAGAGCTGCCATAGTCCCTGAAGCGTGGCCGAACCGGGCGGAGTCTCCTACTCTTTCTGTTGATGTTCAATCGCGATAGCGGGGCTTCCCCCTCCCCGTTGCGCGCACATCGATCCAGTTTGTGAACTTCATCTCCTTCCCGTAACCGTCCGAGAAGCGCCGCTCTATCGCTTCGATCCTGACGGTCACGTCGTCCGCCCAGGCGACCTCTATCAATTGCCTCACATGGGTCTCTGCGGTCCTCTTGGCCGACGAAATCGCCTCCTCGATGTGCGAGTACTCGATCGGCGAGGACAGCGGCGAGAGGATCAGGAACTTGTCATCCCTTGGATAGACCTGAAGCGTGATCGATTCCGTGATCTCACTCAGGACCGCGCCGACCGCATTGCCGACATCGAAGTGGTCCGGTATGACGACCTGGACATCCATTCGTTCCTTCAATGGCAGGATGAACTCCTTGGCCGGCGCGCCGATCCCCACTATCGGCCGGTCCAGTCTCATCCTCCCCTGCAGCGACGCGAAGAGCGGCTCACCAACGACGACATGCAGAAGCCTCTCCGTCGGGTGGTCGTTCGGCAAGGAACCGACCTCATCCTCGACGATCTTCTTGACGAGCTCCTCCCCGACCCTGGTCACGGCCCGGACCATGATCCTGCTCTCGAGGTCCCCGGGCGACCAGTCCATCTTCTCCGCCAGCAGTCCGATTGCGATCTTGGAGGCCTCGACGTCCCCCGCGACGTAGAGGCCTTGTGAGTGCATCACGTCGGTCGGCGTTACGCCGGTGCGGAGTACGTTCCCCCTCGCGACCAGCGCCTCGAGGGCATCCTTCAGCAGGATGACCTCCGGCACGCCGTCCAT
>JAJRAL010000005.1 GCA_028679935.1 Methanomassiliicoccales archaeon
AACCCGAGCATGCGCAGCAGCGATACCATCGGCGCGACCTTCGCCTCCTCCTTCGAGATAGCGTCCAGCTCGGCAGAGGTCAATTTCCCGTAGTACAGCCGTCTCGCGAGCTTCGCCATGCCGAAGTCCTTGACCGGGGCGTGCGCGTACAACGGAACAAACCCCTCGCTCAGCCTCTGGATGTAGTTGAGCGTCGAGGGCGCGTTGACCGTGAACCTCCCATCGACCATGCCCCAGGCCCTCGGCCCGATGCCGACGAAGTTCGAGTGCTCGTACGGCCCCTCGTACTCCTCCGGCCGCTTCGAGAAGGACCAGAGAGTGCGCATCCTATACCCGTGGGAGCGCATCGTTTCGATGATCGCCTGGTACTGCTCCCTCTCCTCCTTCGGGTCCTGTGGGAACTGGTCCGCCGCCTTCTTGGTCAAGGGAGTGTAGTGCAGGAGCATCAGCGGGTATGTCGAAATGCCGTCGACCCCGAGCGAGCTGGCGGTTTCCAGATCTGCGAGCAGATCGTCCTTCGTCTGCGTCGGCAGGGAGAACATTAGGTCGATGTTGACGTAGTCGAAGCCGGCATCGACGACCTTGCCAAGGACGTCGATCAACTGCTGACGCTTCGTCATTCGGCCTAGGAAAGGCAGCATGCGTTCGTTGAACGTCTGCACCCCGACGCTCAGCTGCTTCACTCCCGACGAGACAAAGTTGCCGAGCACCTCCTCGTTGAGATCCCCTGGCCCCGCCTCCATCGCCACCTTCCCGGAGAATTCGAAGTGAGAACGGACGATGTCGAGCAGCTGGCCGATCTCCCTATGCAGGAGCGACGGAGTGCCGCCGCTGATGTAGACGCGGTCGACCTTGCCGATCTCCGTGCTTTCGGAGTATAGACCGAGCTCCTCGTTCACCGCGTCCAGGAACGCCTTGCCGTACTCGTCCTTGTACGACTCGCCGGGGAAGGCGCAGTAGGAGCACTTGGCGGCGCAGAACGGCACTCGGACGTTCAGCCCGGTCCGTTCCAGCGAGGCGGGCAGCACATCCTCCAGCCTCGTCACCCTGGAGAACTCGACGCTCGCCGCGATCTTGTCGGCGAGTCGGTCGACGTAGCGATAGGTGAGATCTATTGGCAAGCTCGCTCCCTAGACCCGAACGCCACCGGGATATTTCAAGTGTCGTCGCTCCGCTTCAGACGCCGTGTAGCGGATCGCCAGCATGGCCCAACGGCTTCTCGGCGGTGTAGATCGCGCACGGCGGCGCCTCGACCTCGTCGTCGTAGTGCGCCCACCACTTCTTGCACAGCCACCTCTGCAGCGTGTTCACGTCCTCGGTGGACATGTGAGCGAAGCGGCCCTGGAGCTTGAGGTACTCCGTCACCGGCTCCATCTTCTTCGGCCTGTACGTGACGCTCGCCTCGCCCTTCTCCGCCTCGTAAAGCGTCCACATGCCGGTCTCGACGGCCATCCGCGAGATCTCCATCGTCTTCGCCGCCTCCGACCTCCATCCAGGGACGCAGGGCGTGAAGACGTGCAGGAAGCGGAACCCTTCTGCCCGCTTCGCCTTCTCCGCCTTGCGCACGAAGTCGTTCCAGTGGGCGATCGAGAGCGTCGCCATGTACGGCACGCCGTGCGCCGCGACGATCGCTCCGAGGTCCTTCTTGAACCGCCTTTTGCCGCTGATGACCTTGCCGTTCGGCGAGGTCGTCGTCCAGGCCCCGAACGGCGTCGCGCCGGACATCTGGATGCCTGTGTTCATGTACGCCTCGTTGTCCAGGCAGACAAAGATCACGTCCTCGTTCCGGTCCGCCGCCCCGGAGAGCGCCTGCAGGCCGATGTCGAACGTGCCCCCGTCCCCCGCCATTCCGACCACAAGGGCCTTCTTCCCCTTCCTCCTCAAACCCGCCCGAATGCCGGTGATCACCGCCCCTGTGTTCTCGAAGGCGGTGAAGAAATACGGAACGTCGAAAGCGCTGATTGGGTACTGTGCGCCGAACACCACCAGGCAGCTCGCGGGCACGTAGACGATCGTCTCCGGACCGAAGATGCGCATCAGGTTCCTGACCGCGATCGCGACGCCGCAGCCGGGGCAGGCGCCGTGTCCCCAGAGGAAGTACTCCTTGTTCGGCACGTCCCTTAGCGTCATCTTGCTGATGTCCTTCTCGGGGCTCATCGCTGCTCACCCCTCAATCCGTGCCAGTTGACGTCCCTGACCTTCTCGCCCTTCCCCGCCCTCTCCACGATGGCGTACATCTCCCTGACCTCCTGAGGCGTCAGGTCCCTCCCGCCCAGGCCTCCGATGTGGTCAGTGATCGGGATTCGGAGGGAGCTCAGCGCGCCCCTGACCTCGGTGAAGACCGGCCCGTATGTATTGAACCCGATCGAGCGGTCGAAGACGCCCAGCGCCTTGAGCTTCGACGCAGCGAGGAGCAGCTCCTTCTCCGGGAACGGCCTCATGAACCGGAGCTTGATTAGCCCCGCTTTCTTGCCATCATTTCGGAGCTCGTCGACGACCCCTCTGGCCGTCGTGGTGGCGGTGCCGAGCGTGACCAAGGCGTAGTCCGCGTCGGCCATCTGATACTCCTCGAAAAGGCCGCCGTACTGCCTGTCGAACTTCTCGCCGAACGCCTCGTCCACCTCTCCTATGACCGTTCGGGCGGAGTCCATCGTCCTGTCCAGTTGGTAGCGCATCTCCATCGCGTACTCCGGCGGGACGATCGGGTTGATCATCTTCGGCTCGGCGACGTCGAGCGTATTCAAGGGAACGAACTTGGGCAGGAACTTGTCGACGTCGAACGGATCCGGCACCTCGACCCTCTCAACGGTATGAGAGAGCACGAAGCCGTCGAGGCAGACCATCATCGGCAGCATCACCCTGCGGTCCTCCGCCACGCGGTACGCCTGGAGGGTCATGTCGAGCGCCTCCTGGTTGTCCTCCACGTACACCTGCATCCAGCCCGACTCCCTCTCCGGCATGGAGTCGTTGTGCTCCAGCCAGATGCCCGAAGCGGCACCGAGCGAGCGGTTCACGTTCACCATGACGACCGGAAGACGATTCTGGGGCGCGGCGTAGAGCATCTCGTGCATCAGCGCGAGGCCCTGGGATGACGTGGCCGTGAACGTTCTGACCCCGGTCGCGCTCGCGCCCACGGCGACGGACATCACACTGTGCTCGCTCTCCGCCGGGATGAACTCCGCGTCGAACTCACCGTCGTTGATGAACTCCGAGATGAGCTCCATGATGAGCGTCTGCGGCGTGATCGGGAACGCGGGGATGACCTCGGCCCTAGCGAGCCGAACGCCCCAGGCGACGGCGTGGTCCGCCGAGAGCACCTTCGTCACCATTCGTGCACCCCCCTGACCATTTCGATCGCATCGACCGGACAGATGTCAGCGCAGATGCCGCAGCCCTTGCAATAGCGATAATCCCAGCGCATGTAGTCGTCCTCCTGCCGCTTGATCGTCCCCTCCGGGCACGACCACCAGCAGCGCAGGCAGCGGATGCACTTCTCCTTCATGTAGCGAGGCGACGAGGTCCTCCACGTCCCCACCGGCACCTGCCAGGAGCTGCCCGGCCCGACCACGATGTCTCCGCGCTTCTCCGCCCCCAGGGCCGTTCCGGGTGGTATCTCTTCCCAGGTCGGGAGCCACGATGGCTTCTGGACCAGGGGGCGCTCACCCTTGCACCTTCCCGACCTCGACTGCTCGTAGGCGACCTTCGCCGTGTCGGCATTGACTATCGCCGCCCTCTCTCCCAGCCGCTCGCCGAACTTGTCCCGGATGGCTCTGACGATCGCATCCAGTGAGACGAGGTCCTGCGCCTTCGCGATCGCGCCGAGCATCGCTGTGTTGACGATCGGCGCCTTCAGCTTCTCGTACGCGATCGAGGTCGCGTCGACGGTCACGCAGCTCACCGCGACGCCGAGGTCGTACTCCTCCGGCGCGAGCGTGGTGTTGATGGCCGCCGCGCCGCCGGGCTTCAGTCCCTCCGCAATCGGATCGATCTCAGGCAGGTATCCATCGAGCACCACCAACAGGTCCGGCTCGTATATCTGGCTCTTGATCGTGATGCGCTTGTCGTCGATGCGGGCGAATGCCTTCACCGGAGCTCCCCGCCTCTCCGCCCCGAAGTACGGGAACGCTTGGGCATGGTAACCCTCGAGCACGGCGGCCTCCGCCAGGGTCTGCGCCGCCATCACCGCCCCCTGCCCGCCGCGCCCGTGGAACCTGATCTCGAACAGACTGCTCCCTCCAGTACACTAGCCAATTGGATGCGCGCCGTATTTAACAACTGCAACTCGTCCTCGCGCAATCCTTTTACCCGATGCGCTCCGAACCGACCGCGATCACATGGCGGAAAAGATGAAGGTCGAGATCAGGTGGCAGAACCCGCTCGGGCCCGAGGACCGCGACCCGTTCCACATCTACTTGATGTGGGTCGACAAGACGGACACACCGACGGCGATGGAGCAGGTGTTCAAGATGTGGCTCGCCGAGAAGGTCGAAGGGAGGAACCTGATCGTCTCGGACCTCGAGTTCCTGGTTGACGGCAAGCTGATCGAGCTCTCCCGCGAGGAGGAGAACGACTTCTTCAGGAGGATGAAGGAATCGGCAGGGAAGTGACCTTCCTTCGGCTCAAACGTACGTCAACCAAGCCTCGTACTTCTTGCTCTTTCCCCTCGCCGCCTCGAAGAAGGCCTTCTGCAGCTTGAGCGTCATCGGACCGGGCATTCCCGAGCCGATCACGATGCTGTCGATCGAGTGCACTGGTAGCACCTCCGCCGCCGTCCCGGTCATGAAGACCTCATCGGCGACGTAGAGCTCGGAGCGGGTCATGTCGCGCTCGACCACCGGCGTCCCTAGGTCCTCGGATATCTCCATGACGGAGTCCCTCGTGATGCCTTCCAGTATGCCAGCGGTCATCGGGGTCGTATAGAGCTTGCCGCGGCGCACCATGAAGACGTTCTCTCCGGTGCCCTCGGCCACGTTGCCGGACTCGTTGAGCATGAGCGACTCGTCGCCTCCCTTGTTGACCGCCTCCAGCCGGGCGAGCACGGAGTTGATGTAGTTGCCGCAGATCTTCGCGTTCAGCGCCGCCGCGCGGTTGTTCGGCTTGGCCCAGGACGAGGTGATCAGCTTCGCGCCCTTCTTGAGCTGGTCCTCGCCAAGGTAGGACCCCATATAGACGACAGCGATGGCGATCTGCGTCGGCAACCTCGCCGGGTTGAGGCCATACGTGCCGGTGCCGTAGTAGGCGAGCGGTCGGATGTAGTCGACCTTCACGTCCTTGTTCGCCGCGACAGTCTCCTTGGTGATCTTGCAGAGCTCGTCGAGCGAGTATGGGACCTTGAGCGAGATGACCTTCGCCGACTCCAGGAAGCGCTGCATATGCTCCCGGAGCCTGAATATCGCCCTCCCCTTCTCGGTCTCGTAAATCCTGATTCCCTCGAACACGCCTCCGCCGTAATGGAGGCAGTGAGTCATGACGTGGACGTTGGCGTTCTCGTAATCCACCATCTTCCCGTCCATCCAGACCTTCTGACCCGATGCCATTCGCTTTCCTCCGGACCTAGTTGAATCTGCCGCAATAAATAGCTGGCGTGATAATTACTGGCGTGACACTAGAGAGCATTCACCGCGCGGATGAACTTCTCCGGTTTGTTGCTGTCGAGCAGCTTGTCGATCTCAGGCAGGCTGCCTATGAGCCTTGCCTTGCCCGCGCCGTTCGAAACGAGCGCGTACGCCTCGTGCCTCGTCTCGTCGACCGTCTCGACGTAGACGACGTCGTGCAGGCGCTGCAGGTCCGCCACCGCGACGTCCGCCGCCTGCTTGTCCTTCACCGTGAGCACGATCCTCGACTTTCCAGCGATCTCGCATCGGCCGACGACGATGGTGTCGACGTTGATGCGCTTCCGCGTGAAGACTCCCATGACCCTCTGCATGACACCGAACTCATCGTTCACCACCATCGAAATTACTTCCATTTCCATCACCTGTCGCGGCCCCCTGGAATCCGCGAATTCCCCATGCCTAGCTCCATGTCTGCGTCACGGTGCATCGGGCTCGTCCGCTCGGATTCGGCCGGAAAGGCCGGCGACGCGGAACCAAGAGCTACCACCTACACACCTCCAACGATCCTCGGGGACTGCTCGCAAGAGCGTCCCCTGATCAGATGACCAGAACCTGCAAGCTAACCGTGCCAGAAATCTCGTTGACCGAGGCCGCAGGGCTAGACATTGGAGTTGGTGTATTCCGACTTCCGTATATATACATTGTCAAGCTGTGGCACGGCAACATCATCTGGGCCGGAGAGGGCGGAAGGCCGCCATTGCGAAAAGACATAAGTAGAGTTCCAGATAACTCCGGGGAGATTGCTTGAAGGAGGGGGGCTGGCTCTACCGGGCGGAGAAGAGGATGAGGTCCATCCCTCCGTCCAGGAGGGCGCTCTTCATCGTACTCGTGGCGATAGTCCTCCTCGGAAGCCTCATCGTCGTCGACCAGCTCTGGCTGAACCAGCTCTTCTCGGACGCCTTCGGCAGAGTGACGGACGTCAACTTCTACCGCGAGAGGGCGCAGGCGGTCCTCGACGGCAAGGTGTTGTACCGCGACATCACGATCGAATCGCCGCCCCTGATCGTCTACATGTACCTGCCCGCGCAGCTCGCCGGCGGCTCGGACCTGGCTTACCAGATCTACTTCTGCCTCTTCACCGTCCTGACCGCGCTCGTCCTCTACTGGGGGCTGAGGCAGTTCAACGACTACCGAGCGTTCATGGTCGCCCTGCTGTTCCTCTTCTCGCCGATAGGCCTGATCGAATCGACCATCGGCATCCAGGACGAATCGATAGTCTTCTTCTTCTTCGTGCTCGCGGCGGTCCTCGCCATCAAGAACCGCGACAAGCTCAGCACGCTCGTCGCCACGATCGGCGTCTGGGTGAAGATCTTTCCCGGGCTCTTCTACCCCGTGCTGTTCTTCAGGACGAAGGCGTGGCGCGACCGGTGGAAGCAGATCGGCATCATCGCCGTCGTCTCGCTGGTCATCTCGGCGCCGTTCCTCATCCTCTGCCCGGTCCAGTTCCTGCAGTTTCCGTTGTACTACTTCGGCATCGGCGGTGGCGGTGGGAACGGCAGCTCGCCGGTCAGCGGCATTTCCGTCTGGGACTACCTTCGCACCGCAGGGGTCGACATCCCCGGCGTCGTCCTCCTCGCCTTGACCCTCGGCGCATACATCTACGCGCTCTGGTGGGGCAGGCGAAAAGGGTTCGACATCTGGACGGGCACGTTGTTGGTCTTAGTAGCCTTCGTGATATTCTACTCAAGGATGTGGGTCGGCTACTTCCTCCTACCGATCATCTTCCTGCTCCCCTGGGCGGCGGAGAGCTTCCGCGTTTCGGCGCGCACCTTCCTGATCGCGGCGCCGCTGTTCTCCACCCTGCTCTTTACTCAGGACAATCCGGCGTACGTGCCGATCATCGACATCCCGTACGCATGGCTGGTGGGCCTATTGCTCACCCTGCTCGCGCTCTGGATCCTCGTGGACACGACGCGCATCGTGCTCTCCAAGGAATCCTTCATCCATAGGAGGGGGGAGGAATAGACGCGCGTCCTCATGGTCACCAAGTTCTACCACCCACGTATCGGCGGCGTCGAGACGACCGCGAGGGAGCTGTGCGAGAACCTGGTCCGGATGGGGCACCAATGCACCGTCATCACCCAGGACCCTGAGCGGTCCGGCGAGGAGACGATCGGGGGCGTGAGGGTGGTGAGGTTTCCCGTCGACTCGAAGGCCTTCGGGGGGATGAACCGCCACATCGGAAGGTATCTGAAGAAGAACCTTGGACCGGAGCGGTTCGATCTCGTCCATATCCACTCATACCACATCCTGCTCTCGGCCCAGGCCGCGTACCTGTGCCGCAAGAAGGGAGCGCCTCTCGTCTTCTCGACCCACTACCACGGCAAGGGCCACACGCCGTTGAGGGAGCTCGCGTTCAGGGCTTATCATCCGATCGGAAAGAGGGTCCTCTCCTGGAGCAGGGAGGTGATCGCTGTCTCGGAGCACGAGAAGGGCCTGCTCCTCAAGGACTTCCCCAAGCTGGAGGGGAGGATCGCGGTCATCCCGAACGGGGTGAAGGAGCTGCCGCCTCTGGAGGTCGAACGGCGGATGGACACCCTGCTCTACGTGGGGAGAGTGATGCCCTACAAAGGGATCGACCACGCGATGGAGGCGATCGGCTTGCTGAAGAACGAAGGATTCGGGGCGAAGCTGAGGATCGTCGGCAAGGGCCCGGCGGAGAAGGAGCTGAGGTTGCTTGCCCATCGGCTCGGTATCTCCGACCAGGTGACCTGGCTAGGAGATCTGGAAGAGGCCGACCTGAACCGAGAGTATCGTTCGGCCGGGGCGCTGGTCCTCCTGTCCGCGGCGGAGGCGTACGGCCTGGTCGTGGCAGAGGCGATGTCGTGCGGTACGCCGGCAATCGTGGCGAAGAAGGAGGCCCTGGTGGAATTCCTCAACGAACCGGGTTGCGTCGGCGTGGATTTCCCGCCCAAGAACGAAGACGTGGCCCGCACCTTCCGCGACGTCCTCGAAGGACGGCTTGCGACGTCGGTGGGTCCATTCAGCGACAAGATCGCGCCCTGGAGCAGGATAGCGGAGAAGTACCAGGCGCTCTACGAGAACGTGGTCACATCTGGGAAGTAATGCTCAACCCGCGAGCCGGCCCAGGCGGAAGCACGTTTCCTTGACGAGCGACAGTGTGAGATATCTTCCCTTGGCCGCCCTGGCAAGCTGTTTCCGGACTGGCTCGGCGCGCCCGAGGTCTCCCTCCAGATCCTCCATCCGCACGGACTTGGAGCTCTTGCCGGCGCCGTAGGCGTGCCGCATGAACCAAAGCCAGCCCTTCTCCTCCATGTGCATCACCCCTCTGTCGAGGATCGCGACGCGCTTCGAGACGGCGTAGGTGCGCCGGAAAAGTAGACCGTCCTCGTAGGCGAATACCTTCGACATCGTCGCTTCGTCCAGGCCTTCGTACGCCTCGAGCAGAAGATCGCGCCGGAAGAACCGTGGATAGAGGTTCGGGCCGAAGCCTTTCTCCCGATCGGCGGCACGGTGCAGAGCGGCCTTCTGCCGGCAGAGGGACTTTTGCAGCCATCCCTTGGGCTCGTAGGAAGTCTCCTCCAGTACGAGCATGTCCCTCTCCGCGATCGCCCTAACGGCCCTCTCGACCGTATCGGTGTACAATACCTGGTCCCCGTCGAGGAACAGGACGAGGTCCCCCCTGCACGCCTCCACTCCCTTCTTCCTCGCGCCCATCAGGCGGCCAGGGTAGTCGACCAGCGTTGCGCCGAACTCGTTGGCGATCTCGCGGGTGCGGTCCTTCGATCCCGAATCGACGATGAGCAGCTCGATCCCCGGCCAGGTCTGTGACCTCACCGAACGCAGGCAGATCGGCAGGGACGCTTCCTCGTTGAGCGTCGGAACGATGACGGAGACGAGCGCCGCGCCCTCCTGGGACATGCGAGCGTCACATGACCTATGCCAGTGAAATACTTTCCCGACACCGCTAGAACGAGGGGGAGGCGGACTGATGAGGCTGGTTGTAAATAGGAGCATTCAAATTACAGCCCCGATGAACGAGGGCAAGATCGTCATCCGCAGCAAGGCGCCTCTCCGTATCAGCTTCGCCGGCGGCGGAACGGATGTCCCTCCCTACTCGGACGAGAGAGGGGGAGCGGTGCTCTCAGCGACCATCGACGAGTACGCCTTCTGCACCATCTCGCCCCGCCCGGACAGGGATATCCACGTCAAGTCGCTCGACTTCGCGCGTGACGAGGCGTGGAAGGCCGACGGCGGCATCCTCTGCTATGACGGAAACCTCGACCTGGTCAAAGCGGTCCTCAATCACTTCGAGGTCACCCAAGGCTTCGACATGTTCCTCCATTGCGATGCGCCCCCCGGCTCGGGATTGGGCGGCTCGAGCACGGTGATGGTCTCGCTGATCGGCGCCGTCTCCGAGTGGCTCAACAAGCCCCTCTCCCAGTATGAGATGGCGCGCCTGGCCTACGTCCTCGAGAGGGAGGAGCTCGGGTTCGCCGGCGGCAGGCAGGACCAGTACTCGGCCGTCTTCGGCGGCTTCAATTACATGACGTTCAAGAAGGAGGAGACGATCGTGACGCCGCTCCGCATCCGGGCCGACGTGCTCAACGAGCTCCACTATCACGCCCTCCTCTGCTACACCGGCAAGACGAGGGACTCGGGCAACATCATCCAGGACCAGCAGAGCGGGATGCGTTCGGGGCAGAACACCGACGCCCTGGACAACGCGAAACGCCTGGCCGAGGAAACGAAGGACGCTCTGATGAAGGGCGAGATCCTGCGCATCGGGGAGCTCCTCGACGAATCGTGGGAGCAGAAGAAGAGGTTCACCGCGAACATAACCAACGAGCGGATCGACCTCATCTACCGCACCGCGCGGGAGAACGGCGCGATCGGCGGCAAGATCTCCGGGGCGGGGGGCGGCGGGTTCATGTTCTTCATCTGCCAGTACGACTGCCGACACAAGGTTGCGAAGGAACTACACAAGCTCGGCGCCGACATCGTCAACTTCAACTTCGAGAAGCACGGTCTCCAGACCTGGAGATACCGGGCATGAGGGACCTGGTGAAGAGGGAGCTGGAGGAGAGCGCCTCGATCACCGGCAGCATCGACCCCGAGGCGGTGGTCAGGATCGCCGAGCTCCTGACCGAGGTCTTCCGCTCGAGGCACAAGGTGATGCTCTTCGGCAACGGCGGAAGTGCGGCGGACGCACAGCACATCGCCGCCGAGTTCTCCGGCAAGTATCTGTTCGACCGCGAGCCGCTGAACGCCGTCGCCCTTACGAACCTCTCGTCGATAACCGCGATCGGCAACGATTACTCGTACGAGAGCGTCTTCGAGCGCCAGGTGAGGGCGGGAGTGCGAGAGGGCGACGCCGTCGTAGGCATCTCCACCAGCGGCAACTCGAAGAACGTCATCAAGGGGGTGCGGGCGGCGGAGGCGCTGGGAGCGAGAACGATAGGCTTCTCAGGCTCCGGCGGCAAGCTGAAGGACGAGGTCGAGCTCGCCCTCGTCGTCCCGTCACGGAGCACGCCTAGGATTCAGGAGGGTTACATGGCCGCGGCCCACGTGGTCTGCGGCCTGGTGGAACGTTCGATCTTCGGCCGCCCCACCGTCTTCATCGACCGCGACAACACCATGGCCAAGGACGTCCCGTACTGCCCCAAGCCGGAGGACATGAAGCTGCTCCCGGGCGTCGGCGAGGCGATCCGGAGGCTGAACGACGCGGGCCTGCTGGTCATCGTGATAACGAACCAATCCGGCGTGTCCCGGGGATTCTTCAACGAG
>JAJRAL010000038.1 GCA_028679935.1 Methanomassiliicoccales archaeon
CTCGGGCTTGTCGCTCCGACCACCGGCACGGACTGGATAGCAGGCACGAACTCAGCCATACGCGGGCACGCATATCCAGAATCCAACTTCCCGAGCCCCGGCGGAGACTTCAATGGGCTGACGATGGGAATTATGGGTGGCGGGGTCCCGAGCGCCCCGATCTCGCTGTATGCGATAGCGGGAAACGCCCGCGTGGACCTAAACTGGGGAGGGCCGATCAGCGAGGGCGGCCAGGCCGTTTCGTTCTACAATCTCTATCGCGCCACCGAAGAAGATGGCACGTACGTGTTCCTGACCTCGCCCACGAGCACCCACTACGAGGATATCAACGTGATCAACGGTCACACCTATTGGTACGAGGTCAGCGCGGTCAACCCGTCCGGAGAGGGACCGAAGGCCGGCCCGGTGAACTCGACCCCGAGCCCGCTCCCTCCGGCCGGATTCACCAGATACTCAAGCGGCAAGGGCTACTCTATGCTCATCCCGAATGGCTGGACGACGGAAGAGGATCACGATATCGGCAACGTCCATTACGACACTTTCATCACGGGGCCGATCAGCAACAACTTCCAGACCAACGTCTTCGTCATGTCCGGCAGCGACACCGCGATCGTCGATACGGAGGCGTACCTCGATGGGCAGGCGCAATCGCTGATAGCCGAATTGCAGAATCAAGGGTTTGTCGCGGTCATGACCGGTACGGTCCAGCACACGACGATCTCGAACCGGTCGGCGGTGGTGTTCGGCTACGACATCTCAGGCATTTCGGTTCATCAGAAGATCGCATGCATCATCGATGCCCAGCACAAGCATTTCTGGATCGTCGGCTGCAGCGCGAGCGTTGACTCGATGTCGGAGCTCGAGCCCAAGTTCAATGCGATGCTATACGGTTTCACCATAAGCTCCGTTTCCGATCCCACGGTCACGAGCGGCGATACGACCGTCGTGATACTGGTGATAGTAGTGTGTGCGGCCGCGGCGATGGTCGCTATCCTGCTCGTCGCCTGGCGGAGGAGATCGCCCTAGAGGCAGGACGAGGACCGTGAAGAAGGACCTTCTGCAGAGATGCGCCCACTAACGAGACAACTGCTCTCGTGGATTCTTCGATTCGCGACATAAAACGGAGCATTTAAGTTTCCCTTGGCTTCTGGCTTGCCGAGTTCGGTTTCGACCGGGCTCATGGCAGGGGCGTGAGGCTCTGCAAATCGGGCCCTATCGTAGGCTGTTGAGCATTGGCCTGGCAGTGGTGATGCTCTCCAGCTCGTTCGTCATCGCCGTACCTCGCATCGCCGAAGGCTACGTCTTCGGGAGTGAGTACGATTACGACTTCATCGACGGTGGGGCTGCGATAGAGGTCATGAACTATCACGGACCGGGCGGGATGGTGACCGTGCCAGGGGAGATCGATGGATACCCCGTCAGGTCGATTCGTGCATACACCTTCCTCGACCAGTATTCCGTCACTTCGGTGACTATCTCGGAGAATATCACAAGCATCGGCGAGGGCGCCTTCTTCTCCTGTTGGAACATGACCTCCCTAGAGATCGGGCGAGACGTCACGAACATCGGATTGAAGGCGTTCTTCGGTTGCTCTTCGCTGATATCGGTAGCGATCCCTGAGAACGTCTCCTCCATCGGCCAGGCAGCCTTCTCCCGCTGCTCCCTGCTCTCGCAGATGATCGTTGACGCAAGTAACCTGTATTATACGAGCAAGGATGGAGGGCTGTATTCGGAAGCGTTCACCACGTTCCTCCAGTATCCCGTTGGTAGGACGGAGACGTCGTTCGCCGTTCCAAACACGGTCGAGAGGATTGGGGACAGTGCGTTCGCCGGTTCCCTATCGCTTGTCAATATCGACCTCCCGGAGAACCTCAGGATCGTTGGCAACTTTTCCTTCGCTGACTGCGTGTCGCTGGCGAGCGTGATCGTACCTGACAATGTCACCTTCCTTGGGGATGACGCTTTCTACCAATGCACGTCGCTGACGACGGCGGTCGTCGGCGATGACGTCACATACCTCAGGGCCGAGACGTTCGCGTACTGCAGCGCCCTCACGTCGGCGACATTGGGCGATAATCTGGACACCATCGGTATCTACGCTTTCTATTTCTGCACTTCGCTGCCTTCGATCATCCTCCCCGACAACGTGACCACAATCCACTACTACGCGTTCGTGTGCTGTACCTCATTGACCTCGATCACCTTCGGAGCGAAGCTCGACAGCATATGGGACTACGCATTCTCGACCTGCAGCTCCCTGATCGAGCTCGTCTTCCCGGCGAACGTCACCTCAATCAGCGCAGGAGCGTTCTTCCGCTGCAACTCGCTGACCTCGATCACCTTCTTGGGCGCGGTCGCGCCCTCCGTCGGTTGGGACTGGGTGGCCGAAACGAATCCCGCTCTGGCGGGTCATGCCTACTCGTTCTCCGATTTCCCTCGGCCCGGCGAGTCATTCAACGGATTGCTGATGGGCCATAACATCCCGTCTTCCCCCGGAGCACCAGGAAACCTCACTGGAACGCCGCTCAGCGAGAGAGTGGTCCTCTCCTGGTCAGTTCCTGTCGATGGCGGCAGCGACGAGATCACGGTCTACAGGGTCTACCGGTCTGAGAGCGAGGCCGGTCCCTACGTGCTCATTGCTTCGCCAATACAGACTTCCTGCGTTGACCTCGGACTGACGAACGGGCAGATCTACTGGTACAGAGTCTCCGCGATGAACGTCGTTGGGGAGGGAGCTCCGACTGGGGCCGCGTCCTTCGTCCCAAACCTGACGGTGCCCATCGCTCCAACGCTGATCAGTGTGGTCTCCGGGAACGGGTCCTTGGACGTGACTTGGTCGGCGCCGGAGGATGATGGCGGCACGCCAGTCACCGCCCACAGGATATACTGGAACGCCACCGGTTCCTCGGACAATGGTTCGATCATGGTGGGGGCCCCATCGGTCTCCTGCGAACTGACCAGGCTCAGCGAGAACACGACGTACAGCGTTCACGTGACCGCGATCAACGCGATCGGCGAGGGCCCATCATCGTCGTCAGAATCCGCGATGCCGACGACCCTGCCGAGAGCGCCGACTATCCGAGACGGATACCCGTATTTCATCTCCGAAGCCTTGATCTACTGGAACAACAACGGCAACGGCAGCAGCCCCTTGATCGAGTACAGGGTGTATCGTTCCACCTCCGCCACGGGCGGCTACGTGCTGGCCGGCTCGGTCCCATACGAGGGGTACAACGACCGAGGGCTCACCTATGGGCAGACATACTGGTACAAGGTGAGCGCGGTGAACCTGGCCGGAGAAGGGGCCCAGAGCAACGCGTTCGCGGTGACGATCGAGATGCCCGGTTACACGGTGCACGAGAGCGACATGGGATACTCGTTGCTCGTACCCGATAGCTGGACAATCACGGACGATACTACCGTCTCCGGCATCCACGTCGACACAATCATCTACGGCCCCATTCTTGGCGGCGGCCAAACCAACGTGAACGTGATAGTCAGCCAGGACGGCTCGATAGTCGAGACACAGGAGTGGCTGTCGAGCTACATCACCAAGGTGATGGAGAAGTACGCAGAGATGGGGATGCCAGTGACGCAGACCTATCCCGCCCAATACCTCAACGTGTCCGGTCACCTTGCGGTGCTGTACTACTACTATTACCAGAACGCACCGATGTACCAATGGCAGCTGGTGGTGGTCGACCAGCACAGCAAACGGATCTGGGTCGTCACCTGCACCGAGGCCAACGTAGACTCGGTCAGGACGCAGATCGAGCCGATATTCTACACCATGGTTGAGAGTTTCAACATCACCTCGACCACTGCTGGAGATACCCCATCCGACTTTGCCTGGCTAATCGTGATCGGTCTGCCGGTCGTCGCAGCGTTGGGGACCGTCGCCGTCTACCACTTCACTGGGATGAAGTGCCCGCGGTGCGGCAAGAGGATGAAGAGGGGATCGACGGTCTGTCCAATCTGTGCGGAACAGTCATCGGGTGTGGCGATGCGTTTCTGCGATCAGTGCGGCTCAGAGTTGGGCGACGCGGGGATCTGTCTCAACTGCGGCAAGAAGATGACGTAGCGATGCCGAAGCAGTGATCTGACATCAGGGGCCGAACGCGTCCTTTAAATCCCACGCGCTGCGTCCTAATGGACCACGTTCGGTGTACGAGAAATCTCAGCGATCAGAGAGAGCGGGTGAACCGTTTGGCTAGAGCGTTCGGCAGGGCCCTTGCCTGCGTCTGCATGGCGTCGCTGATGCTGCTCGGCGCCTTCATCGTCGCCTCACCCTTCCCGGTCTCCGCCGTGCAGGAGGGCGATTTCCTCTACGACCTCTACGGCCTCCACGGCAGCCCGACGCAGGCCAACGTCACCGGCTACGTGGGGCCGGGCGGAGCGGTCGTCATCCCGTCGACCCTGGGCGGCTTCCCCACAGCCGTCATCGACGACTACTCGATGCAGTTCGAGAACTCGATAACCTCGATTACGATCCCGAGCAGCGTCAACACCATCGGCTTCAGCGTCTTCTATCACTGCGATATCCTGAGCTCTATCACGGTCGGCAGCGGCGTCGGTAAGATCGGCGACTTCGCCTTCTACGCCTGCCCCACCCTAACCTCCATCAACTTCCTCGGTCTCGTCGCCCCGACCTCGGTCGGCGGCGAGTGGATCGGGGGGTACATGGACCCGGGGATGAGGGGCCACGCCTACGCTGCCTCGAACTTCCCTCCGCCCGGCGGCTCGTTCAACGGCCTGACCATGGGCGACAGCCTGCCGCAGGAGCAGATCCTGCCCGGCGCGCCGCGCTTTCTCTCCGCGAGCGGAGGTCCCGGCTTCATCCAACTGCATTGGTCCTCGCCCGGGTACGGCAGCCCTTCCTTCTCCCGGTACGACGTGTACCGAAGTACGGTCTCGGGTTCGTACGGGAGTCCGATCGACAGCGTCTCCGCGGGCACCTTGGCCTACAATGATTCGACGGTCGCATCCGGAACGCAGTACTTCTACGTCGTCAGGGCGGTCAACATGGTTGGCTCCGGTCCGGCCTCCAACGAGGCGAGCGCGACGGCGACCGAGCCACCGACCCTTCCTAGCGCCCCGAGGGCGCTCTCCGCGACCGCACGTCCGAGGGCCGTGCTCCTTGCCTGGCTCCCTCCGGCGCTAGACGGAGGAAGCGCGATCACAGGCTACATGGTCTACCGCGGCACGAGCTCAGGGGGCGAGAGCCTACGGGCGATCCTTGGCCCTGATCTCAGCTTCCTCGACGAGGGCCTGAACAACGGCCAGACCTACTACTACCAACTGAGCGCGATTAACGGGGTCGGCGAGGGACAGCGGTCGGGCGAGGTATCGGCGAGCCCATGCACCACTCCGGCGGCACCGGTCCTCGGTCCCGCGACTGCCGGGAACGGTTCCGTCAGCCTCGCTTGGGCGCCGCCGGGTGACGACGGGGGACGGCCGGTCACGAATTACATGGTCTACCGCGGGACCGCGCCCGGGACGGAAGCGCTCCTCACGGTCACCGAGAATGTTCTTGAGTACACCGACGCACCTCTAGACAACGGCATCGCCTGCTTCTACCAGGTCAGCGCCGTCAACTCCGTCGGGGAGGGTGCCCGTTCTGGGGAATCCTCGGCCACGCCGTCGAGCGTGCCCACAGCGCCGAGAGGTCTGCAGGTCGTCGCCGGTGATGGCAAGATCGACCTCAACTGGACCATCCCCGAGTACGTCGGTCCCGGCCCCCTCACCTATCACCTCTTCAGGAACAGTTCTCTGTTGTGGAGCGGGACCGCAATCGCCTATCACGACTCAGCGCTCGTCAACGGCGTCGTCTATTCGTACAGCGTCGCCGCGAGCAACTCACTTGGCTGGGGAGGTAACACGACGACCGTGCAATCCGTTCCTCAAGGCCCGCCCTCGGCCCCTAGCGGCCTGGCCGCCGCACAGGGACAAGGGTTCATCGACCTGACCTGGCACGCACCCGCGTATCTCGGCCCCTCCCCCGTCATCTATCATCTCTTCCGCGATGGAGCGAGCATCTGGAACGGGACGATCCTCGCCTACCTCGACGCCTCCCTCGAGAAAGGCGTCGAGCATTCGTACACCGTCGCAGCTAGCAACCCGGTCGGATGGGGCCCCAACAGCAGCAGCGTCCAAGCGGAGGCGTTGGGTCCTCCGGACGTGCCTGCAGGATTGACCGCGGCGGCGGGGGACGGCTGGGTCCAGCTGGAATGGACCGAGCCATCGTACGTCGGGCCTGGTTGGCTGACCTATCATCTCCTGCGCGATGGCGCGGAGATATGGAATGGATCAGAGACCGGCTTCACCGACCGCTCGGTCGTGAACGGAATCGAGTACCACTACAGCGTGGCGGCGAGCAATCCATACGGTCGGAGCCCGAACAGTGAGGAGGTGAGCGCGCTTCCACTGGAGGGAGACGCCGTGCCGTCCCTGGCTCGAGGATTGACGGCGATCGCTGGCGCCTCCTCCGTCGCTCTGAATTGGACGGCGCCCTCCTACCTCGGACCCGGTGAGATCACCTATCACCTGTTCCGCGACGGCTCGGGGATCTGGAGCGGAGATGCGTTCGTGTATCTGGACACTCCACTTGACAAGGGTATCGAACATCAGTACTCGGTGGCGGTCCAGAACTCCATGGGCTGGGGCCAGAACTGCACCGCCGTGTCCGCCACGCCGTTCGGCCTGCCGGATGCCCCCTGGAACCTGAGCGCCATCGAAGGCGACAGCATGGTGGCGCTCAGCTGGAACGAGGTGAACTACTCCGGGCCTGGCGCTCTCGTCTATCATCTCTACCGCGACGGTGATCTCATTTGGAACGGGATCGCGACCGCAAGCGTGGACGCTCCGCTGACGAAGGGCGTGCAATATTCCTATTGCGTGTCCGCCTCGAACGATATCGGTTTCGGCCCGAACTGCAGCGCGGTCTTGGCCACGCCGTTCGGCGTACCAGACGCTCCTTGGGGATTGATCGCGACCTCAGGTGATGGTCGGATTTCGCTCGGCTGGGACTCGGTCAATTACA
>JAJRAL010000223.1 GCA_028679935.1 Methanomassiliicoccales archaeon
AAGATAAGAAAAAAGGGTTGGGAAGGGCTAGCCTGATCAGAAGGGATGGGATGCACTCTGAAAACTAGCCCAGACCTTCCCGGCACCAATTATCTATCTTAGGCTATTTATAGATTGCCGAAAAAGCTCTCTTATCGATGTTAAGTCCCGTAGCCAGACATTTGACGGTCGGGATATTAACAATGATGAAGGGTTTGAGGAAAAGGGTTTGCGACTAGAGGTAGCCAGACTTCTGCATCGCCATGAGGTCCTCGGTGCTGAGCTTCTCGCCCTTCTTGAACTTGTCGAAGATGTCCTCAGCCTCCTTCATGGCCGCCGTCTCTTCCTTCCTCTTCCTCGCCTTGCGGGCCTTCTGCTTCAGCCCGGTGAGGATCTTGTCGTAATCGTGAACCTGCCGGATGTTCTCGATATGCCGGCGGTGCTCTTCGTCCGCCTTGAGCTTCGTCTCGATGAACTTCTCTTGGGCCTCGTCCGCCTCCTTCCTTAGAGAGTCGGCCTGCTCATAGAGCTTGATCATCTCGTCGTGCTCGCTCTGCGCCTTCTCCGCGAGCTCCCCGACTTGGCGATGGTGCGACTCGGCGTTGTCCTTCGCCTCGCGGAGCTCCTTGATGACCCCGCGGACCGCGTCATTCGCCTCGAGCTGCTTCTCGCGCTCCTTGATCAGCTTGTCGAGCGCCTGCATCTCTTCGATCAGCTCCCTCTCCTTCTCGACGGTGAGGGTAGAGGTCATCTGTCGGAACTCGAGCGCCTTGAGGTCCTTCTTCAGCTTGGAAACGGAAGGGCCTTCGCGCGGCAGTTGCGTCTTCTTCAGCTCGGCGACCTTGTCGTTGAGCTCGTTCACCTTGCGGTTCCAGACGTCGCGTTGTTCCTTCGAGGCGCGAACCTGCACGTTCAGGGCGTCCCTGGTCTCCCGCCTCTTGGCGGCCTCGTCGACCAACGACCTCACTTTCGCGTTCAGCTCGTCCCTCTTCTGGACCCATTGCCTCGTCTGATCGTTCAATTCGTCACGTAGGCGTCTGTGCTTCTCCGCCTCGTTGTTGTTGAATTGTCGCTTTTGGTCGAGTTCCTCCAACAATTCCGTCATCAAATCACGCTCAATCGCCTATAAGACACGAATAAAGCAGCATCCACATATTGACTGGGGTTTAAAAGATTTTCGGGAATGTGGTGCAACCGCTAGCCTAGCCAGGTGCGTTTCTCGCCCACGAGTCGCGCTCTACCGGGGCTGGTCCTTCTCGAGCGGTATCTCGTGCCAGTCCTTCCCGTACTGGTCCGCCCCTCCGGTCTTGAGCTCGAACTTGACCCGCAGCTTTCCGTTGTCGAAGAAGACGTAGGCGGTCTTGAGCATCGAGACGTAGTAGCAGACGCGCTTCCCCTGGCGCGAGAGCCTGCGGTCGACGCAGAGCAGCAGTCCCTCCGACTCGAGGTCGCGGATGCGGCGGTAGGTGGCGGCGATCGGGATCCCGAACGAATCGGAGATCTCCTGGGCGCACCTGGGCACGCGGATGGTGGCGACGAGGATTTTCACTGAATACTCGTCAGTGAGCAACTGTGAGGTACGCAGTAGGTCGACCCTAAGTGTCCCCTCCTCGGCCGTGCATCCCTTATATCCCGACTGGCCCAGTATCCGTCTCTCAGTTATTAATCTCTCGGTTGATATGAATAAGGCTAGAACGGTCCGCGCTACGGGAGCGGATCGCACGTCGCGCTCATCTTTCCCTCTCGGAATCCGAGCTGGAGCGAACGGACGGCGCAGGCGTAGAGCTTGACCTTCTTCCCCCGGTAGGATTCGTCCTCCCGGGCGCAGCGGATCAGGCCGAGCTCCTCCATCGTCGCCACCCTGCGGTAGGCGACGGCGATCGGTATGTCGCAGAGGCGGCTGATCTGCTGGATCGACATAGGCTCGCTGAACGTGGCGGAGAGTATCCTGCCAGCATACTCGTCGGCCAGCAGCCTCGCGGCCGCCCTCTGGTCGACTTCCCCCTGCATGATGCTTGCTACGGCAGGGTGTTAATAAAGCATTATCCGCTGGACTATCAAGCCTGATATTGGACTGCCTCGCTCAGACGATCGGGACGAGGCCTGGGACGAGCCCGCCGACGGCCGCCTCGTAATCAAGGTAGTAGTATTGGGTATGGGGCTTGACGCCGCAGAGCATCACCGTGCCGGCGAGGCTGTCGAGCCTGACGTGGAGCTGCGCGTGATGCGCCAGCTGCTTCAGGCAGGACGACGACGAGGTTGCCTCGATCAGCACCGCGTGGCCGTTCCGCTTCATCGCCTGGACGTGGACCATGAGCTCGTTCAGGGCGTTCTCCCCGTATCGCGCCAGGGCGGCATCGTAGCCGATGATCGACAGGTAGGGCTCCTCCGCCTCTTCCAGCATGAACTTGATGTTGTTGTAGCGCATGTCCTGGCCCGCGTCGCTCCCCTCGATCGGGGCGACGAACGCGTAGCTCTTCTCCTGGTTCGCCTCGGCGTCGAGGATGCGCAGGTATGTCGCGATCGAGTCCCGGCCCGAGAGCTTCTTCATGCTCTTCTCGAAGGCACCGTAATCGGGGGCGAAGAGAGGGAACCATATCAGGCCGCGCTTCTTGACAAGCTGGTCGGCGATCAGGGCGTGCTCGAACGCCTTCAGGAAGTCCGGCGGCACGTCATCCCCGATCTCGAGGAGTGCGACGCCCCCGCGGGGCAGCCCGCCCAGCACCTGGTCCATGGCATCGTTTCCTGTCGAGATGCAATACTTGGAGGGGTCCTTCACCGCGACGTGCTTCTCGATGTCGTCCGGCAGACGGAAGTTCACCCTCTCAAGGGCCCGAAGCCTTCCGTCCAGGAGCGTGAACGCGTGCTTCCACTCGTCGATCCTGAGGCCGCGGAGCTTCTCTATCACGAGCTCCCTCATGCGTCGCCCGTTCTGTTGGGTGTTGTAGAGCCTGACGACCCCGTCACCGAGGTAGTCGAAGACGTTCTTCTCCGACGTCTCCATGACGTAGCATACGTTCGCGCCGGCCCCTTCGACAAGGTCCCTTTGAATGGCAGTCATGATGCGCTGCGGCTCGATGCCGTAGTGCTCTCCGAGAGCGTCCATGCTGTCGACGACCAACAGGGTCTTCTTCGGCAGGTTGACCTCGACGAGGTCGTACGCCAGGTCGAGTTCGGGGAGGATCGCGCCGAGATCGTAGATCATCGACTCCTCCGACGGCATCACCATCGTCTCTCCATCCCGCCCAAGCTCGCCCGCCTCGATCATGCCCTCGAGCTTCAACAGCTCGGTGCGGCCGATGATCTGTCTCCTTTCCGGCGTCGAGAGCGCCTGGAGCAGGTCCTTCGCCGCCCTCAGCTTCGCCTCCTCGTGCGCCTCCTGCTGCGTCTTCTGCTGCGGTGGCTTCGTCCGGTTCAGGAACGCCCTGCCCATGGTGAGCAGGTTGCTCTTGCGCGCCTTGTCCTCGAGCCACGGGAACTGCCGGTAGAGCGCCTCGTCTGAGACGCGCGTCGAGATGTAGTGGTCTGGCATCTCCTCCGCCAGCTCCTCGATCATCTGGAGGGCGAGGGTGGTCTTGCCCGTGCCGGCGTCGCCTTTTATCAGAAGCGAATGCCCGCCGGGCGCGCGGAGGAAGTTCAGAAGCTCAACTGGTGTTCTGCCACGATAGTCGTCCGTCATCCTTGGACCTTTCCAGCCGTGACACGCTTTAAACGGTTCTTAACCCTTTCTTGCAGATTATCATCGATAACCGTTGATGTTAATACGCTGGCTGACGGTCGTGCGCGAAGGATAAAGTTAAAGCGGGACAGCCTGATTCGTTAGGAGTGAGCGCATGGTAGTCTGCCCGCTGGACTTCCGGTACGGGAGGGATGAGATGAAATCGCTATTGAGCGAGGAGAGCCGTCTCCGCGCCCAGCTCAAGGTCGAAGGGGCGCTCGCGCTCGCCCACGCGAAGGTAGGCGATTTCCCTCTCAAGGACGCGCAGAGGATCGCCAAGGTCTGCGCCTCCAAGTCAGTCTCGCTGGACAAGGTCAAGAAGATCGAAGAGGAGACGAAGCACGACGTGATGGCGATGGTGCGCGCGATCACCGAGGAGAGCGGCACCTCCGGGAAGTACGTCCACCTAGGGGCGACGTCCAACGACATCATCGACACGGCCATGGCCCTCGAGATCAAGGGCGCGCTTGAGCTTGTCGAGAAGGACATCGACCACCTGACGATGACGCTCGCCTCGCTGGCGGAGGAACACAAGGCGACGATGATGGTCGCGAGGACGCACGGACAGTTCGCCATTCCCACAACTTTCGGATTCAAGATCGCCGGCTACGTGTCGGAGATGCTCAGGTTCAAGGAGCGCCTGGGCGAGGTGCGGAGAAGGGC
>JAJRAL010000093.1 GCA_028679935.1 Methanomassiliicoccales archaeon
GTTATTGGGGTCAGCATGTCGTTGAAGAAGACCATCCGGCCCTTCTCGCGAATCTTGACCCTGTAGACTATCCCCGGCAGGTTCTCGGCGAGCGTCTTGTACGACTCGACCGTCTCCCTCAGCCTCGCCTCTGCCGTCTTCTTGCCGGTGAGGTCGCGTATGGCGGCCACCAGATACTCAGTGCCGCCGATCGTCTCCCGCGTAGCCATGATGTCGACGGGGAAGGTCGTGCCGTCCGCTCTCTTGCCGACCGATTCGACGGACATCAGTCTGGTCTCTCCGAGCCGCTGCCAAGAGCCAGGCCACCTATCCTTGGCGAGGACAGCCGACAGGTCCCAGGCGTGCTTCGTGGCAAGCTCGCTCTCGCTGTAGCCGAAGACGTTGCATGTCTCGTGGTTGAACCTGCCCACCTTGCCTGACTTGTCAATCGCGATGGTGGCTATACCCATGCGCTCGGCCGCGATCGTGGCAAAGCTGACGAACTCTTCCTGCTTGGTACGGAGTACCATCTCCCGAACCAGACTTCCGAGGTCCTCGTAATCCTCTGCGGTTAGGGGCAGGGACTCGACGTGAGTGTTCGGAGACGACGAGAGCGATTTCTGCGCGACGGACCTCGCGCCCTTCTCGACGAGGAACACGATCGGAACCTTGCCCAGGCGGTTCTGGACCTGCCCGGCGAAACGGCGCCCGTCCATCCCATGAATGCCATGCCGTATGATCACCGCATCGTAATGGTGCAGCTTGAGCATCTCGAGCGCCTGCGGCGTCGAGGGGGATCCCTCCACCAGCATCTCGCCGGTCCTGCCGAGATGGGCCTTGACCTGACCGATGACTGATTCGTCGTCATCGATACACAATACGGAGATCATCTGGAACCTTCACTTCCCCGGTCGGAGCGACCCCCAGTCCGAACTTTCACGTGACACCTTAAACCTATCCCTTCGAAAGCGAAACTGACGAATCTCCATCTGGATGGTCAGACGCTGCCATACTTGACAGTGGCTTCCTTGAGCCTAGCGATGTTCTCGAGGGGCGTCTTGAACGGCATCTCGCATCCCGGTGCCATGATGAGCCCCGGAGCATCGCCCCACAGCTCCATGATTCTCTTCACCTCGGCCTCGACTTCGTCGGGCGTCCCCTTGAAGAGGAGTTTTGCGTGGTCTATCCCGGCCATCATGCAGGCCTTGCCCCTGACGCTGGCGAACAGCTCCTCGGGGTTCACCGCGACCAGGTGGATATGGATCGCGTCGGGTGCGAGTTCCATCTGCGACTCGTAGTAGGGCAGGGCGGCGCAGTTGTGGATGATGGTCTTGAGGCCCAGGCGCTTGAAGAGCTGCATCTCATCCTGGAGGTACTTCCGGTCACCCTTCTCGTACTGCTCCCTCGAGACAAGCTCCATGCCCGCCGTGCCGTTCTCGATGAAGATCTCCTCCAGCCCGATCCTCGCTATCTCCTCGCCGTACGCTCTAGAGCTCTCAGTGAGCGTCCGCAGGAGCTGGTGCATCCAGTCGGGCGATTGGTACTGGGCGAGCATGAGGTTCTCGATCCCTATGACCTCGGAGGCTATCAGCGCCGGCGAGGCGATGTAGGCGACCACGGCTACCTCCTTGCCCACGGCATCCAGCATGATCTTGGCCGCATTCAGCTGCACCGACCATGACTTGTCCCGCAGCGGGTCGACCGGCTGAACGGTGGCGATCTTCTCGATTGGCACATACTTCACAACCCTGGGGTAGAACCTGGGGTCGGTGAACTTCCACTCGGTGCCGTGCGCGTGTGCCTCGATGAGCAGGTCTCCCCAGCCCGCCATCACGTTGTCGAAGCCGAATTGTCGGTACGCCTCGAGGGAGAGCTTGGCGAACACCTGCGGGTCGTCGTAGCCGTCTTTGGTAAGCAGCCCGGTCGCCTTCTGCAGGTAGCTAGCGGCCCCGAGGTGCTGGTAGAACAACGGCACGCGGTCGACTGGTTCCATCTTCAGCGCGGCCTCGAACCGTTGCTTGGGGGTCATGCTGCATAGAGCGGAGAGCGGGCGTGAAATAGATTGCGCTCTTGCACGGCGCCCTGTTCCGCGGTCATCGGAGCCGAGCTTTCAGTCTTTCCACCGTAACGGAGTTTAGGTTTAAGTAGGGACAAGCGATTCCCATCCAAAGTGATTCCCAATGGCCTATGGCATTGCTCTTGACCTGGGCACGAGCGGTTACCGGACGCACCTCGTCGACCTCTCCAAGAACGGAAAGATAATTTCCACGGCCATCACCATGAGGCACCCCCTGCCGGGGGCGAACATCATGGACCATCTCCACTTCTGGCTGGAGAACGGTTCGGAGGTCGGGCACCACATCATCGCGGAGACGGTGGACAAGCTCATCGAGCTGCACAACACCGACGCTAAGGAGATCAAGAGTATGGCCATCTGCGGCAACCCGGCGCAGCTCTCCTTGTTCGAGAACATCGAGGTGCGAGACCTGGCGTACGCGGGGCAATCGTTGCTCAGGCGCCTCAA
>JAJRAL010000231.1 GCA_028679935.1 Methanomassiliicoccales archaeon
CTGTTCTGGGTCACCTTGGGGAATCCCGGAACGCTCGTGTTTCCGATGAGCGCCCTCAACCGAGTCGTCGCGGCTCAACTCGACACGACCACTCAGATGCTCTACGTCACGATAGTCGTGGTGATCATCGTCTCGATGCCTCTCGTCGCGCTGATATCCACGATGGGAGCGAACGAGCGCCGGCGTGAGGTAGGACTGATGAGGGCGATGGGCGCGACGCAATCGTACGTTTTCCGGCTGTTCTTCGCGGAGGCGGTCATACTCGCGTTCGTAGGAGGCGCCGTCGGGGTCCTGGGCGCCGGTCTGTTCCTCGGCCTGATGCAGGGAGCCATCTCCTCCTCGCTCGGCATGACGATCCTCTGGCCGACGTTCGCTGACACGTTGCTCGGGGTAGCTCTTGCATTGGTGTCAGTGATAGTCCTGGCGGGCGCCGCCGCCCTGTGGCCAGCACTCAAGGCGAGCAGGCTCGAGCCCTATGATGCGATTCGGAGGGGTCAGAATTGATCGATGTCGAAGGAGTCAGCAAGGTCTACACGAACGAGAACGTCACCGTCAGAGCGCTTGACAATGTGAGCGTGAGCATCGGTGATAGCGACTTCGTGCTCATAGTCGGACGTTCCGGCAGCGGGAAGTCGACGCTCCTGAGCATCCTCGGCGGTCTGACCAGGCCGACCGCTGGCGTGATCAAGTTCGAGGGCGAGGACATCTGGTCAATGAACGACGTGAGGCTCTCCGCACTGAGGAGCAAGGAGATGGGCTTCGTATTCCAATTCCCGGGCCTGTTGCCGACGCTCACCGCCCTCGAGAACGTGATGGTTCCAGGCCTCTTCTCGAGGAGGAAGGAGGACGCCACCAAACGGGCGAGCGAGCTCATGGAGTCCCTCGGGCTTGGGGACAAGTTCAGGTCGTATCCCCACCAGCTCTCCGGGGGGGAGCTCAAGCGGACAGCGATCGCCCGGTCCCTGTTCAACGACCCGAGCGTGATCCTCGCCGACGAGCCAACGGGGGACCTTGATGCCGATACCGAGATCGAGATTATGAATCTCATCAAGACCGTGAACCAGAGGGGCAAGACGATCATCATGGTCACGCACAATCCCGAGCTGTCGGTCTTCGCCAAGCGGGTGCTGCGCATGGAGAAAGGGAGGCTAAAGGAAGTATGAGGCGAGCTGCGGGTCGTTCCAGAGATGGGCTCGTCCTCGGGCCGCCAGCGACAGGCGCACGGGTCGGGCGAATTGCGGTGGAGCGATGACCATGGATAGATTCACGAACGGCCGTTTTGTGGTCAAGAGCATCCGGAGAAGGACGTTCAGGAACGCCGTCACGATCCTCACGTTCGCAGTCATCACATCGTCGCTTCTGCTGTCGGCCTTCCTCGTCGGTGGCGCACAGACGAGCGTCCAATCGGGGATGGACCGGCTCGGCGCGGACCTGATGGTCGTGCCGATACAATACCGCGACCAGACGGACGCTATCCTGCTCACGGGCCACCCCTCGACGTTCTTCATGAACACGACCGTGATGGACAAGGTGGCGAGCGTCGCAGGGGTGGAGAAGGTCGCACCTCAGACGTTCATCGCCTCCCTCGCCGCGGCATGTTGCACCATCCCGACGCAGCTGATCGCATTCAACGCGACGAAGGATTTCACCATCCATCCGTGGCTCCAGGAGCAGCTGGGAAGGCCGCTAGAGCCGGGCGAGATTATCCTGGGCCACCAGGTGATCGCCGGCGGTGTCGGGGACCACATGACGTTCTACGGCCGCATCTTCCTCGTCGCCGGCATCCTAGAACAGACAGGGACGGGTGTCGACATGTCCGTCTTCATCGTCGACAGCGACGCGGTGGAGATGGCGAAGGAGTCGAAGGTGAACGCGGTCCAACCCCTGAACTACACCATGGGACAGATCTCCTCGGTCCTGGTCAAGCTGACCCCGGGGTCGGACCCGGAGACGATAGCTGCGCAAATACAGTCGGGCGTGCCGGGGGTGTCGGTGATTACGTCACACTATCTGGCCACTCAGGTCTCGAACCAGCTCTCGGGAACGATCGGCTCTCTGCAATTCACCGCTCTCGCTGTGACGATCGTGTCGGTGCCTCTCGTCGCGACCGTGTCGTCGATGGTCGCCAACGAGAGGAAGCGCGAGATCGGGCTCTTGAGGACCATGGGGGCGACGAGACGGTTCGTCTTCTCCAGCATTCTAGCCGAGGCCCTCATCCTCGCGGCGATAGGTGCGCTGGTCGGACTGGCCGTGAGCGCGTTCATCGTGATGGTATTCCAGAACCTCATCGTCACGAGCCTGGGGATCCCGTTCCTCTGGCCTTCGTTCAGCGTGTTGGCGGTGCAGGTCGGAATGATCGCGCTCGTCGCGATCGGCATCGGAGGACTAGCGGCGACATACCCCGCGCTCAAGGCGAGCCGCACGGATCCGTATGACTCCATCCGTACCGGCCAGGCGTGACGAGGCAAAGGTTAATCAACCCCGTCAGGAACCGATTTATATCAGGAGCTCGAACTATAAACACCGATGAAACTCAGCAAGCGAACTGCAGTCCCGGCATTCGCCTTCATGGCGATAGGGATCCTCGTGGCCGTGGCTCCCTGGACGTTCGCCCCAGTGTGCGAGGTGCATACGGCCGACCACCCCAATGGACTGTTTGTGATAACGAACGCGAACAAGACCCTGCCGATGCCATGTGGGTACACCGCAAGAGCAGAGATCGGAGTCGGAGCGGGCATCGTGGCCATTGGAGGCATGATCCTGTTCACTACGACGTCGGCGGTGCTAGCCTCCCTTGCTGTCGTCGGTCTTGCTCTTGGCGGAATGACGGTGGCGTTGCCGACTGTCCTAACTAAGATGTGTGCGATGTCGAGCCATACGTGCAACACGCTGACGGCTCCGACGCTTGGGGTTCTGACAGTCGGGCTCATGCTCGTCTCGGTCGGGATGATCGTCTACCGTGGCAGGTTCAAGCTGAAGTGAGCCTTCCTGGCGAGAACGCTCTCTTCGCCGCTCCCTACTGAACAGTCCAACGCGCCGACGGCAAACGCTTTCCCCTTCCCCTGCCAACTGCGCTGAGCGTTGGCGCCGAAAAGATTGAGTACCGTCCGCTCATCCTATCCCCATAGAGGATGTAGCCATGCCTTGCGTGCACGATTTCGCGGAGCTCTCGAAGAACGATGTGAAGAAGGTCAAGGACCTGGAAAAGGAACTGGACGTTCTGCTGTTGGCCTACAAGATGAGCGAGTTCGCCGACCTGAAGAAGTCCGACCTGAAGCTCCTCCAGGACACCGAGAAGAAGCTCGGAGTGACTCTCCTGGCCTTCAAGTAGGACAGGGTCGATCGAATCGTCGACCGGCCATCGAACGTTCTGTCCATCGCCGGTCGCTCAGGGATCTACGTCGTGGACCATCGGCAATCACAGATGAACGCCGCAGGAGTAGCAGTCGGTGCTACCCTTGGGGTTGGTCGCGCCGCACTGCGTGCACGTCACCACGCTCTCCTTCTCAATGAAGAACTTCTTGCTCCCGCACCTGCGGCAAATCTGCGCGCCTTCATCGGTCTCTGCAAAGCACTTGACGCACTTCTTCATGTGATCACGGCAGCGACCGGCCGACCGCCGGTCAAAGGTGGTTGTGAGCGCCGGGTTCATAGACCTTGCCTCCGGAAGTGGGCGCCTGAGGACAAGCTTAAATCTGTCTGGCGCTCGAATGGAACCCGCAGTGAGACGGAAATGGTCACGGTAGCATGTCCGGAGTGCCGCACGGTGGTCACGGGAAAGAGCGAGGACGAACTGAGCTGGGCGCTGCAGGAACACATGATCGACAAGCACGCGTTGAAGAACGCCTGCGACCTCGATGTGGCGTCTTCGAAGAGGGCCTGCAAGCCATCCACGAGCGACGAGCTCGCCTCGAGGAGCTTCGAGGAAAGGATGGGGACGGAGGCGCACAGCCCCAAGGGTCTCAAGCATGGAGGGGAGGACGTGGCGGAGAGCGTGCGATGCCCGGTCTGCGGGGAGACGGTCCTCGGCGGCGCGGAGGAGGATCTCTCGTTCAACCTCGAGTCGCACTATCGGAAGACCCACAAGTGGAAGGAGTCTTGGGGCTAGTCACTGGAAGTGGACCTTGGCCATCTCCTTCGGGTCGAATATCTCCCTCGACTCCTCCTCGGTGATGAGGCCCTTCTTCACCGCGAGCTCCGGGACCGAGATCCCTGTAGCCTCCGACTCCTCTGCCAGTTCTGCCGAGCGCGCGTAGCCGATCTTGGGGGCGAGAAGCGTTGCCAGGATCGGATTGTTCATCAGATGGTAGGCGCAGCGCTCCTCGTTCGCCACGATGCCCTTGATGCATCTCTCGGTGAAGACGGGGAGGAAGTTCGAGTAGTGCTTCATGCTCGACACGACGTCATGGATTATCAGCGGCGTCCAGATGTTGAGCTCGAGCTGCCCGCCCTGGGACGCCAGTACGACCGCGGTGTCGTCGCCGATGACCTGGAAGGCGATCATCGTCAGGCACTCCGGCATCGAGGGGTTGACCTTCCCTGGCATGATCGAGGAGCCGGGCTGGACCGCAGGAAGGACGATCTCTCCGAGCGCGGTCGCCGGACCGGATGCCAACAGCCGAAGGTCGTTGCAGATGCGTATCAGCTCGACCGAAAGCTCCTTCAGACTCGACATGAAAGCGCCAAGCTGCGCCCTCGTCTCCAACGATTCGAATGAGTTCGGGGACGGACGGAACGGCAGCTTCGTCTCCTCCGCGATGATCCTGAAGAACGTCTGTCGGAAGAGCGGATGCGCGTTCGCGCCGGTGCCGACCGCGGTGCCCCCGACCTCGAGTTCGTACAGGTCGTTGCCTCTCTCCTCGATCCTGCCCCTCGCCCTTCTTACCGCGGAGGCGTAGGCGCCCATCTCGTGCCCCAGCATGATCGGCAGCGCATCGACGAGATGCGTGCGTCCCGACTTGATCACCTCGGCGAACTCCTGGCTCTTTGCCTCGAAGGCCGCCGCGAGGTTGTCGAGGGCGACGAGGAGGCTAGGCAATGCGAGAACGACCGCGATGTGGCAGGCGCTGGTGAAGGTGTCGTTGGTCGATTGCCCCTTGTTCACGTGGTCGTTGGGATGCACGTACTGATACTCGCCCTTCTTGTGACCCATGTACTCGAGCGCGAGGTTCGCGAGCACCTCGTTGACATTCATGTTGACCGACGTCCCGGCGCCGGCCTGGAACACGTCCAATGGGAATTGATCGGAATGCTCGCCCCGGAGGATCGCGTCGGAGGCCTTGACTATCGCATCGGCACGCTCGGCGTCGAGCACCCCAACCTCGCGGTTCGCCATCGCCGCTGCCCGCTTTAATAGCACGTAGCCGTGTATCAACTCCTCGGGCTCGCGGATCCCGCTGACCGGGAAGTTGCGCGCCGCCCTCGCAGTCTGGACGCCGTAATAGGCGTAGTCAGGCAGCTCTACCTCTCCCAAGAAATCAGATTCTCGCCTCATGTCTTCGCCTCCTTCACCTTCGATGCACCCAGTTCCTTCCTCGCCTTGGCGATCGCCACGTTCGGCGGTACGTGCTTCGGACACACCCTCGCGCAATTCGCGTGGAACTTGCAGTCCCACCATCCTTCCGGCTTGTCCGCGATCCGCAGGATGTTCTGCGCCTCGCTCTCCCTCGGGTCGATCCGGAACCGGTAGAGCTTGGCCAGAGCTGCGGGTCCAACGTACGGAGCGTCCTGACCGTTCACCGGGCAGGCCGCATAACATGCGGCGCAAAGGATGCAATTGGTGTATCGCTCGAGCTCCTTCACCGCCGCCTTGTCCATCCTATATTCCCTCTCCGGCGAGGCCTTCGCCTCGAGGAACGGCCTCATCGCCTCGTACTTGAGGAAGAACTCGGTCATGTCGACCGCGAGGTCCTTCTGGATCGGCAAGTTCGGCAGCGGTTCGACCAACACTTCGGAACTGTGATCATAGCCAATCGCGTCCCCGCTCTTGAACGGCACGAGCTCCATCTTGGCCTTGCCTGAGAGCAGATTCGATATCTGCGTCTTGCACGCGAGCCTCGGGACGCGATCGATCATCATCGCGCAACTGCCGCAGACGGCCCCGCGGCAGGCGTAGCGGAAGGAGAGAGAGTCGTCCTGGTTGTCGCGGGCGTCGAACAACGCGTCGAGGACGGTCATGCCGGGATGCTCCTTGACCTCGAACCTCTGGTACCTGATCCCTCTTCCGTCGAATCTGCGTACCACTAGCATCATCAGTACCGCCTCGCTTCCACAGGGTAGGGACCGAGTCTCACAGGCTTCGTCCCTAGTACGATCTCATTTCTCTCGAGCCTAGCGATCGTGTGCGCGAGGAACCTGCCGTCGTCCCGCTTGGGGAAATCGGTGCGGAAGTGCGAACCCCGACTCTCTTCCCTCCAGAGGGCGCCCTTGGCCACAGTCTCCGCGACCAGCAGCATCCCCTGAAGCTCGAGCAGGGCGATCAGCGCCTGGTTGAACTCCTTCGCGGGATCGCCCACTCCCGAATCGGCCATCCGCGAGCCTAGTTTGGCGAGCTCCGAGAGGCCGGCCTCCATTTGCTCCCGCCTCCGGAAGATGCCGAAACGATCGGTCATCACGTTCTTGAGGTCGGAACGGATCGATGGTTCCCTTTCAGTCGGCCTTCGCCCGGCGATCCTTCCTATCCTGTCGATCTCCTCGTCGATCGCCGCATTGACGGCCCTAGATCTCCCCGCCTTGGCCTTGCTCACGCGCTGGGCCATGATCCGCCCTGCCCGCTTTCCAAACACGAGCGTCTCCAGCAGCGAGTTGCCGCCGAGGCGGTTTGCACCGTGAACGCTCACGCAGGAGCACTCGCCGGCCGCGTATAGCCCTGGGATCGAGGTCGCCAGGTCCGCGTCGACGTCTACGCCACCCATGGAGTAATGCTGGCCCGGCTGGACGGGGATCGGCCTCTCGACCGGGTCGATCCCGGCGAAATCGATCGCGATCTCCCTTATCCCAGGAAGGCGTTCGTCGATGCCGGCCTCGCCGATGCCCGTGAGGTCGAGGTCGACGTAGCCGTCACCGAGCCCCCTGCCCTCGATTATCTCCGTCTCAGCGGCCCTCGCGACGATGTCCCGCGGAGCCAGGTCGAGGGCGGTCGGGGCATACCGCTTCATGAACCTCTCCCCGTCCTTGTTCTTCAGGATCCCGCCCTCCCCTCTCGCCCCCTCGGTGATCAGGATATTGGTGCCATAGAGGGTGGTCGGATGGAACTGGACGAACTCCATGTCCTTCAGCTGCGCCCCCGCTCGGAGCGCCAGGGACGCACCATCGCCGGTATTGATGTGTGCGTTCGTCGACTTCTTGTATATCCTACCGTAGCCGCCGGTAGCGAGCAGGACGCTCTCTCCGGCGAATCCCTGAATGTCGCCGCTCAGGAGATCGATCGCAACGCATCCTTCGCACCTTCCGTCTTCGACCACGAGGCGGATCACATACCTCTCTTCATAGAACCTAACCCCGGCCCTGATCGACTGCTCATAGAGCGTGTGGAGCAGGTTGTGGCCAGTCCGGTCCGCGGCGTAGCAGGTGCGAGGGAACCCGGCTCCGCCGAATGGCCTCTGCGCGATCCTTCCTTCTTCGTCGCGCGAGAACACCGTGCCCCAGTGCTCCATCTCGATGACGGCCTCCGGCGCCTCCTTGCACATGACCTCGACCGAGTCCTGGTCGGCGAGGTAGTCGGAGCCTTTCACCGTGTCGAAGGCGTGCGATTGCCAACTGTCCTCGCCCTTCGCCTTGTTGTTGCTCAGGGAGGCGTTCACCCCGCCCTGCGCCGCGACCGAGTGCGAGCGGAGCGGATGGGTCTTCGCCAGCACGCAAACGTCGACACCTCTGTCTGACAGCTCGACGGCCGCCCTCAGACCGGTCAACCCGCCGCCTATGACGATGACATCGTGATCAAGGACCTCGTGCTCCATCTCTCCATCTTCCCAGGAAGTCGACTTACTGCTCTGGAGCGTCCAAGATAAGAAGCTTGCTTGGCCGGATGGTCAAGGTACTAGATCGAAGGTGCATTCCTTGGGGTCCTTATCCTCCCTGATTCCCCGGAACGATGGCGCCCTCATGTGCCCGTTCCCGGTGAACTCCAGGAACTCGACCTCGCACACCATCTCCGGGCGGACCCAGATGATTCCCCCTTCCGGGCCCTCCTCGGCAGTCGGCTCGTCCGACCGAATCGCGTCGAGCCTCGGCTTCAACTCGTGGAGGAATGCCTCGTCGAATCCGGTGCCGACCTTTCCGACGAATATCAACCTCCCGTCCCGGTACAATCCAAGGGCAATCGACGAGATCTCACGTATCTCGTGCGTGTAGCCGACGATGACGCAGTCGACGGTGACGTTCGTCTTGATCTTCAACCAGCTAGGCGAGCGCTTCCCTTCGTCGTAGGTCGAATCGACGAGCTTCGCCATCACGCCCTCGGTTCCTCTCTTGTAGACCAGATCCCAGAGCTTGAGCCCGTCCCGAGTGTAGAAGATCTTCCGTATGGTCGGCGTGTCGGTGACCATCTCATCGAGGCGTGCCTTCCTCTCCAACAGGGGCAGCCCCATCAGCTCCTTCCCGTCCACCTCCAACACGTCGAAGACGACGTAGGTGGCGGGATGGAGCAGGGACCTAGGCTTGTAATCCCGAGGTGCCGCCTGTTCGCGGCCTTGAAGGAGCCTGAAGCTCGGGTTTCCCTTCTCGTCGAAGACGACGAGCTCGCCGTCGAGGACGCAGCTCCCGGCCTTGATCGCCTTCGAGAATTCGAGCTCTGGATAGCGGGACGTTATGTCGCGGAAGCGGCGGTTGAGGAGCTTGACCTTTCCCTTCTTGTAGAGCAGCGCCCTAGTGCCGTCGAGCTTCGGTTCGAAGATGCAATCAGTACGCTTCAGGTCGTCCGTGCTTCCCAACCTGGCCAGCATCGGACCGTACAACTCAGTCCTCCAGGCTCGCCTTCAAGGCGTCGAGGAGGTTCGCCTCGCTGGTCGCTTGAGGTACCTCCTCCTTCACCTGCACGACGTGCCCTTCCTCCCTCTTCTTCAGCAATGCCTTGATGCTCGTGACATAGGTGTCGTGGAAACGCGATATGTCGAGCCGGGGCTTCGACAGCTTCTTCACCAGGTCCTTTGCCAGTTCCAGCTCCTCTTTCTTCAGAGAAGGCGCCTCCGATAGGCCCTCGACCTCCTCGATCGACCTCATTTCCTCGTCGTAGTTCAGGGTGGTGAGGAGCATCCCGGGGCCGTACGGTTGGATAGCGCAAAGGTACTCGCGGTCTCGCATCACGAAGCTGCCTATCGCGGCCCTTCCTTCTTTTATCAGGACCTCGCGGAGAAGGAAGAACGCCTTCTGCCCTGCCTTCTCCGGTCCGAGATAGTAGTTGCCGTCTACGAGGATTGGGCCGATGAGGTCGGAGCTGACGAATTCGTGAACCTCGATGACCTCCGAACGCTTCGGCCTCAACGCCGCCAACTCCCGTTTGGAGAAGACGTAGAAACTGCCCTCGCCGAGGTTGACACCCTTGACGACCTCGTTCCACGGGACCTCGTGCTTCCCCTCGGCGCACCAGCGCCTATACTCAATCGGCGAGTTGTCCTTCTCGTGGATCAACTTGAAGCTCACCGGCCTCGGGTTGACCGCCGAGTACAGCTTCACCGGGATGTTCACCAGTCCGAACGAGAGCGAGCCGCTCCAGATGGCCTTCATTCTCAAATCCTCAGGTTTTCATTTCGGAGGCCGCGGCATTTATACGTTGCTCCGCCCGGAGCCGGAAATCCATAAATAAGCCAGCATTCCATGGACGGGCATGCATTGGCATCGCAATCCCAACTTCTACATCCTGTTCGGCTTCATCCAGTTCGGCTTCCTCATGATGATCGCCGAATTCCTCTATCCGGATTTCAGCACCTCGGGCAACTACATCAGCGACCTAGGGGTAGGACCTCAGCCATCGCAGGCTATCTTCACCGTCTCAATCATAATTTTCGGGCTGCTCGCCATCGTCGGGGCGTACTATTATTCCAAGACCCTGGCGGGGCGCCTATTCCCGATCCTGATTGCCATCGCCGGCATTGGGGGCATCGGCGTCGGGCTGTTCAACGAGCATACTGGCTGGCCGCACGCGACGTTCGCGTTCTTCGCCTTCTTCTTCTCCGCGTTGGCGGCGATCTACTCGTACAAGCTGCTTCCTTCCCCCACGTCCATATTCGCCGTGATCCTGGGTTTAATCAGCATCGCAGCGCTGGTTCTGCTAGGATTGGGGGTATTCCTCGGCATCGGCGTCGGCGGAATGGAGCGGATGATCTTCTACCCGGTCCTGTTCTGGGGAATAATGTTCGCCGGCAGCAGGATGGCGGTCGAGAAGCTCAAGGCCGGAGCCATCAAATGAGAGTCTCCTAGATTCGGCATCACAGCGCGTGGATCCTATCGAGGCCCTTCAGGACGTCTGTCCAGTCAAGGCACTCGAGCACGTCGTCGGTAATCGGCGTCGAGGTGTCGACGCAGTAGGCATTCTCCGGCGGATCGCTCTCGAAATGGATGACGAGGAGGCGGTATCCTCCCTCCTCGAAGCCCTTCGACTTCGGATTGGCGACGACCGAAGCGCCGTAGCCGTTGGGGAAGCGATAGATCTTGTGAATCCTCTTCCCCTCCATGCAGCCGCAGGTGCACTTCGCGTTCAGATCGATCGTGTACTTCTCGAAGTCCATCGGTCCACCGGGTTCGCTAGAACGTGGTCCGGCCACTTGAAGGATTCCCCGTCCACTAACCATAAGCGTCGAGGATCCGCGAGGGAAGCGGGGTCGAAGTGCGGATGCAGGCCTCCTTGTGGCGGTTCAGATCCTCGATCGTGTTCCTCATTGCCGCCTCTGATGCGAATCCGACCCAGGCACCTACCGGCCGGCCGCCGCAGAAGAAGATGAAGGTCGGGGTGGCGAGGACGCCGAGGCGGGTGGATATCTCGGGATAGGCGTCGGTGTTCAGGCGCGAGAAGACGACCTTGCCAGTCATCTCCTTGGCCATACCGGCGATTATCGGCGATATCATCTGGCATACAGGACAATTCGGTGAATAGAACTCCATGATCACCATGCCCTTGGCGTCCCTGAGGAGGGGCTCGATGCTTTCGGCGTCGAGCTCTCTGACCAGGCCAAGGCCGGCGTCTGCGCTCATGAGTCGTCGATTGTCAGCGCCGCGCACAAATAGTTTGCCGAGGACATCATGGCAGGACCAGCGAGCCGACGATGCGGAGCTTCCCGCCCTCGAGGTGCATCATCACCGCGGACGAGGACGGAGGGTGCACGACCTCCTTCTCTAGAACGAGCTCGACCGTCGGGTGATGCCAATCCGCGCCGTTGTCAATCGAGGCGATCATGGCGGGGATGAACTGCATCCAGTGACCGAGGTGGACGATCATGTCCTCACGCAGGGGATGAGGCCAGTAGCGGATCAGCTCCGCCCTTCCTCTGACCTTCGCCTCGACCAGGATGTCCGCTTGATTGGTAAGGACGAAGCCCCGGTCCAGCTCGTCCGCGTCCAATCCCTTCAAGGCCAATCCGACCCGGTCGCCCGGCAGAGCGTTCTCGAAGTCGTCATCATGCTTCTGGATTGAGCGGACCTGAGCCTCCTTCTTCCCCGGCAGCGCCTTCATGACGTCGTGGCGTTTGACCTCGCCCCTCGCCACGAAACCGAGCGCGACCGTCCCGACCCCTTTCACGTTGAAATGATGGTCGATCGGCACCGAACCCCCTGGCTGATCTCCTGGTGAACGCGCCACCTTCACCGCTTCATCCAGAAGCGACTCCCTCAAGCCAACGAGGTCATCCTCGATGAACTCGTATCCCTCCGCCACTGTCCCCTTGATGAGCGGTGCGAGCTGTTCCTTCATCATTCCCTCGCGCAGGAGGATGTAACCCTTCTTTTTCCTGAGGACATCGAGCATCAGCAGCGACTCGCCGAACTGTGCGTCGATCCTGTCGACGATCAAGAGCGCCGCGTCCGCCAGGGCACATGCGTAGTACAGAGGCGCCAGGCGTTCCGGGTATTGCGTCGCCTCGACGAAGCTCACCGTGTCCTGCCCTCTCTTCGCGTCGTAGAGCGTGATGTCGCTCGACGTTCCCTTCTTCCCCAGATCCTTCGAGAACCCCTCGGGGCCGATCACCGCCACTGTGAGATTGGGCATCGCGTCCTGAACCCCCTCGGACCGTCATTAGCTCTTCGGTCGGGCGCCCTCACTTTCTCGCGAAGCGCGCTACGGTCTCGCCGTATTGGATCACGTGGGCATCCATGGCGACGAGCAGCTCCTCTTTGGTCGCGCCGGGAGCCAGGTCCAAATCCGTATCGAGCACATGGACCTTTAGGAAGTAGCGGTGCGGGGCGCCTCTCGGCGGGCACGGCCCCGAGTAGCCGATTCGCCCGAAGCTGTTCCTTCCCTGGACAGCGCTCAACTTCCCGCTCATGGAAGGAGTCTTCGGCACGTTCTCCGGCAGGCCGCCCACCGGCTTGATGTTCCAGATCACCCAATGGACGAACATGCCCCCCGGGGCGTCTGGGTCATCGAGTATGACCGCCATCGAGGCGCCTTTCCCACCGTCCACCCTGAACGGCGGGGAAACGTCCTCACCGCTGCAGGTGTACTTCGCGGGGAACGCATCGAAATCCAATCTGACATTGACCTTGTCCATGTCGTTCGCCGATCGGACTATGTGCGCGCGTAGGGTATCAGCGTTTCGCAATCACGCGGCGCGCCGCTTCCTCTTCGCCGCCCTCTCCTTCAGCCGCGTCTGGACCTTCTCCCCTTCCAGCTCGCGAAGCGCGTCGGAGGCGATCCGTCTCGCGCTCTTCGAAGGCAGCAGCCTGATGACCATTGCCTCCGCGATGGCGGCACGGTTCAGCTCGAGGTTCCTCTTGCCGATCTGCCTGAGCGCCCAGTTCACCGCCTTCCGCACCATCGGGCGTTCGTCCGTCGATGCCTCCCTGACCAGAGGAAGGAGAGCGAGGAAACGCTCGTCGGATGCCTTCTTGTCGTGTATCGTGAGCGAGGCGATGATGGCGAACCCGGCCCGGCGGACGAACTCCTCGTCCCTACGGCACCAATCCGCGACGACTTCCCAGGCGCAAGAGGCCCGATCGAAGAGGTGCATGCAGGCACAGTCACACACTCCCCAGTTGTCGAAGTCGAGCGCCCACCGATCCATCTGCTCCCTGGTGACCTTCTTGGGCTCATCGACCAGTGCGGCGAGGATGCGCGCGTCGTAGATGCCGGTCGCCCACAGCTCCTGCGCCAGGCGGTGGTCCTTGCCGATCTCCTTCGCGATTGCGGTGATATCAGCCATGCACAGTCCAAGCACCTTGTCGCCCTTTATGCCGAAGCGCGCCATCCCCTCCACGTTCGCTTGGCTACGCTTCGACTCCATGGTCCGGACGATTTCGTCGCACGTCAATGGCAAGGCGACTCCCCCATGCGGCCTGCGTAGGCCCCCGAGGTCAGGAATCCGAGAGTCTTGCCAATTCTTAAATAATGCCGCCTCGAATCGAACAACCGTGGCCCAGATTCGGCCATCTTGGTGACTTATGTGCGATGAAATGCATGAGAGACCGGGGATTCCGCTCCTCGGCGACAAGTTCCCAGACGCAGACGTCGTGACGACGCATGGGCCGATGAAGCTGCCCGACGCTTTCCAGGGCAAATGGTTCGTCCTCTTCAGCCACCCCGCGGACTTCACACCGGTCTGCACGACGGAATTCTATGCCTTCATGAAGAGATACGAAAAGTTCCAGAACCTAGGATGCGAATTGATCGGTCTCTCGGTAGATCAGGTCTTCTCGCACATCAAGTGGGTCGAGTGGATCCGTGACAACCTGGACACGGAGGTCAAGTTCCCCATCATCGCCGACAACGGCGACCTTGCGAAGAAGATGGGCATGATTCACCCAGGCAAGGGAACGAACACCGTCCGGGCGGTGTTCATCATCGACAAGGAAGGGAAAATCAGGGCGATGGTCTACTATCCCCAGGAAGTGGGAAGGAGCATCGACGAGGTCGTCCGCGCGGTCGAGGCGCTGCAGACGTCCGACGAGAAGAAGATGTCTATGCCAGAAGGATGGCCCAGGAACGAGCTCATCGGCGACGAAGCAATCGTGCCGCCGCCCAGGGACGTCAAGGGCGCGATGGCAAAGAAGAAGGGGCCGGGCTGCTACGACTGGTGGTTCTGCCATAAGAAGATAGGCGGCCGGGTGTGAGCCCGGCCTTTTCCATTCCTTTGATCCCCTGTTCTGCTTCCATTAGAGCCCGGGCACCAGCCCCTGGGATGAGGAGACGAAGGGCAGGAAGACTATCCTTGAGTCCTTCACCGTCAGCGAATAGTCGAGTTCCTGCAGCACTCCTGGCTTCTCCGCCTCCATCGTGACCACGATGAAGTCAGCGAGTTCCGAAGCCTCCTCCTTCCTCACCGCGGCGGGCAGCCTCGACACGTCCCCGAAGTTCATCCGGGTCGAGTATCGCGGCGGATTGACCGTCATGGTGGTGGCCAGCCGCCGGAACGTGGCCGGATCGAAGTCGGAGGCGGGGACGAACACGAATATGTCACCTGTTCCCTTGTCGCCGCCCCGCGCCCAGTTGGCCAGCTTGAACATGGTGCCGCCGGAGGTCTGGGCGTGGTTGATGACGAAGCTACAGTAGACCCTCCAGAACGGCACATAGATGCGGTTCTCGAGCTGCGCTCCCTTGGCGAAGTCCGCTATCTCGTAGTCGACGACGGTGATGCCGCCGTCGCGCACGTGTAGGGTGCCGCAGTTCGAGCAGAGGAACAGCTGGTCCTTGGTCTTCATCTGGATCGGGTTGTGGCAGGATGGGCAGGTGACCTGTACGACCTTCATCGGTTCACCCCCAGCTGCTTCGCGACGTTGGAGAACTCCTTGATCGTCTCCCCCACGCCCGCTGACTTCTTGCCGAACTCCCCTTCGGTGATCTCCGAGCCGTGGCGGAAGAAGCGGTACGTGAAGTAGAGCACACCCAGGCCGACGGCGAAGCCTATCACCGCGAAGTAGTATGATTCCTCGGTGTTGGCGAACGCCGCCAGCAGGACGCCGCCCGCGGAGGCGATGCCCCCGACCGCTGAGCCGACCGTCATGGCGAGGCTCTGGAACAACGGGTCGCCCGGCGCCCTGCCGGACAGTATCTCCCCCGTCACTCCGTCCACCGTCGACACATACATCCGGTCACGGTAGCTGTACCTCACCACCCAGATGGGATAGTAGATGATGCTCATCGATTTGGGGAAGGCGTGGATCCGCTCGAAGGTGATGTGCGGCACATGCGCGTTCTCCCGCCCCCACGCGATCGCGTCAACCTTCGCGTCCTCGAGCGCGTCGTCCTTCGAGGTGGTCGTTTCGAAGGTCGGGATGAGGTCGAAGTCGGCGAGCGTCCTCTCGCCCTTCGAGTTCTTCAGCGTCTTGATGCCCAGGTCCCCCGGGTCGCAGGCGATCTCGCCGTACTTGAAGTCGCTCAGGACCATGGACTCCTTCGGCACCCTCTCGGTGTAGGTTTGTCCTTTCGGGCCAGAACGAGTGCGTTCCTCGTAGCCGCAGACCCAGCCGACGACCCTCACGGTGGTCGACCAGAACGGCAGGTAGATCGGGTAGACCTCGTCGATCTTGCCCGTCTTCTTCAGGTCCCTCGCCTTCCAACCCTTGCGCCACCAGGACTCCGATACCTGGAGCGCGTTCTCTTTCGTGATGTGGCTTTTGAAGGCGATCGTTTGCACGCCCTTGTCGCCCTCGACGAACAGGGTTGAGCCACAGTACTTGCAGTTGATGGTGTTCTCCCCTTCCTCGATGCTCAGCGCGCCTCCGCACGCGGGGCAGCTCAGTCCTACGGAAAGCTCGCTCATCTCACTTCCTCCAGGCCACGAGTAGAGAGCCGACGAAGACTCCCACTAATGTCACGGCCATAAGCCCCACGGCCAAAGGCACGTTCACTACCGTCAGCAGCGTCTCGGCGAAGAAGGCGACGAAACCGATGCCCCCCATGAGCACGTAGGCGCCAGAGCCCCTGCCAGGGAAATCGGCCGAGAACACCTCCCCCGAGGAGCCGTCAATCACGACCTCGTACTTCTTGCCATTATACACGTAATCGAGATGCCAGATCGGGAAGTAGACGAGCGCCTGCTCTATCGGCTTTCCGGGCAGCTGGTCATAGTACGTGATCATCTCGATGTCCGGCTTGATCAGCTCGACCCCTCCGACGTCGAAGCTCGAATCGAAGATCTTCATGTCCCCCGCGACGACCTTGAGGCGGTGCAATCCGGGAAGGGTGGTCGAACCGGCGGGCTCGACCTTCACCTCCTCCTTGCCGTTCACATCCCGCTTGAACATGTACACCGGGAAGTACTGCCTCTTGATCCCGGCGAGTTGCGCCAGCTTGTCGAGGTTCTTGGCCTTGGTGCTGCCGGCGGCCCACCTGCGGAACGTACCGACCGCATCGTTCTCCTTGACCATGTACGGGATGATGTAGTAGAATCCCGCGCCCGAGCGGTCGATGTAGATCTGGCTCGAGCAGTACGTACACTTGACGAACTTCGTCCCGGCCTCGAACTCTACCCTGGCGTTACACTTCGGACACTGCACCGTGGCCATCCCATCCCCTCCCTACCTGCTCACGCGGGCTTCCCGCACTCCGGGCAGAACTTGGCCGCTGCCGCCATCTCCGCGCCGCAGTTCGGACACCGCTTCGTCGCGGGCGCCATCGCCGTGCCGCAGTTGGGGCAGAACTTCGCTCCCTCCGCGACCTTCTCACCACACTTGGGGCAGGGAACGAAGGTGACGGATATCTTGGCCCCGCAGGAAGCGCAGAACTTGTTCGTGGTCGGGTTCATGGTGCCGCACTTCGGGCAGACGACCTGGGGCGGCTGGTTCGCGGCCGAAGGCTGCTGGCCCTGCTGAGGCTGCTGGGGGCGCATCTCGCCCATCATCTGATAGCCCATGCCGATGCCGGCCCCGACGCCGACTCCGACTCCCGCGGCTCCTCCCGAGGGGTTGTTCGCCGCCTCGCGCATCGCCTGTCCGGTCTGGTACTGCATGTAGTTCGCGCCGAGCACGGACATCGAGGCGCGGGTGTCCACCGCCTTCTGCACCTCATCCGGCACCGAGACGTACAGGCCAGAGACCTTGTCCACGGCGACGCCGTACAGGTCGAAGTGCTCCTTCTGCTTGGTCAGGACGACCTGCTCGATGTTGGTCAGGTTCGCCGCCAGGTCGACCACGCCCATGCCCTGGTTCTTCATGTCGCCGATCGAGTCGTAGACCAGGATGACCATCTGCTCCTTGATGCGCTCCTCGACCTCGGCCGAGGAGGCGAAGTTGAGCGTTCCAATGAATTGGTTGACGAAGTTCTCCGGCGAGGAGAGCTTGTACCTGAACTCGCCGAAGACGCGCAGGTTGACGATGCCGAAGTCCTTGTCCTTGAACTGGTACGGCTGCTTCGAGCCGAACTTGCCGTCGAAGGCCCTCTTCTGGAGATAGATGACCTCGGCCTGCTGCTGGGCGCCTGATAGGAACTTCACTATCTTCCCGACAATCGGTGCGTTCAGCGAAGTGAGCGCGTAACGGTCCGGGCGATCGATATAGTCGAGCACCTTGCCGTCTCGGTAGAAGACGGCGATCTCGTCCTCACGGACCACGATGTTGTCGTTGAACTTGATATTCCGCGGCAGGCGGAACATGATGTTTGTCCGCTTGTCAACGTCCTCCCACTTGAATGTGTCAGCGCCGATGATGCTCATGTGCTCAGACCTCCGTGTTGGTGATGACCTGCATCCTTCTCTCGAACCGGTCCTGGAAATCGTTGATGCCCTGCCTCAGGGTGTCCAGGTCGACGTTCGCTTGAGCCGAGTCGTTCGACCTGAGGTCGCGCTTGAGCACCTCGACGTTCTGACCGAGCATCCCGATCATGTCGATCATGCTGGTATCGTACTCGTAAAGGCGGTTCAGCTCTACCTCCTTGACCTGCACGTCCGCGGCGATGCCCGAGTATCCCGTCTCGGCGTGCGCCACCAGGCCCTCTACCTTCTTGAAGCGGCTGATGATCCCGCCAAGCGCCTCGAGCTGAGGCGATGTCAGGTCCTGGATGAGCGGACGGCAGTCCTCAAGACCGCGGCGCTGCAGGCCGATCAGCCTCGCGAGCTGGGCGCGCAGCATGCGGTCGGAGTCCCTCAAGTCTTCCTTGAGTCTGTACCCACGGAACCCCGGCACGAACGTCTGGATTGTCTTCAGTAGGCCGCGGTCCTCCTCCACCCTGTCTCGAATGTCAGTCATATAGGGTCCTCCTGACCCCCGCATCAATATCCTGTCCAGCTCTTAAAAGTGTCGTCCTGGGCGAGGTCTTGCCGCCCTAGCCAGTCCTCCTTAGGCCAATCGGTTCTTCGACGTCCGCGGAAGGATAAAATAGCCCTATGGATGATTCAGATGCATCTGGCAAGGTGATGGGGTTTGGATCAGAAGCGTATCGCTCTCGTTGGGTTCGGCAACGTTGGCAAGGCTCTCGTGGACATGCTCGCTGAGGTCGACCCCCAGGGCAAGCGCTTCGTCTTCTCCGCGGTGTGCTCGCGCTCGCTCGGAGTGGCGGTGCTGAAGGATTCGCCGCCTAAGATGGTGGAGAAAAGGCTGAAGGCCCACAAGGGTGACGCAGGCGCATACAACCCAGAGACGCGGGTGGGCCAGATTAAGTCCTACCTGAAGGAGGGCGACTACGACATCCTCATTGAAGCGACATCGGCGGACTACAAGACCGCTGAGCCGGCGAAGACGTACATCATGACCGCTCTGGAGCGCGGCATCGACGTGGTTACGTGCAACAAAGCGCCGATCGCCCTTGACCTAAGGGGTCTCAGGGAGGCCGCGGCAAGGTCCAATGCCACGTTCAAGTTCGAATCCACCGTCATGGACGGCGCCCCGGTGTTCTCGGTTTTCAAGGGGCTGCCGCCGGTCAGGCTGCTCAAGGTGCGGGGCGTCTTCAACTCGACGACGAGCCTCATCATCGACACCATGCGAGAGGGCAAGACATTCACCCAGGGATTGAAGAAGGCGAAGGCCGTTGGAGTGGCCGAGACGGACCCGGACAACGACCTCAGCGGCATGGACTCAGCCGCGAAGCTGATCATCCTCTGCAACGCGCTCGGCGGCATGCAGGTTGGCTTCGGTGACATCAAGACGGAGCAGATCACCGAGGAGCTGCTGAAGGAGACGGTCGGCGCGGTCAAGACCGACCGATGCGTCAGGATTCGACAAGTGGCCTCGGCCGATTTCCAGAAGAAGGAGTATAAGGTGCAGCTCGAGGTGCTCAGGCCGGAGGACATGCTGTTCTCGTGCAACGGCGCGACCAACGCGGCGATATTCTCGATGGACCTGTTCGGCGAGCTCGTCATCGCCGAGCGTGATCCGACGCTCAGGGAAACCGCCTTCGGCATCTACAGCGACATCGTGGACCTCTACAGCAAGGACGCCTGCTACTACTGACCTGGCATATGCCAGTCTTGATGAACGCGAGCGACTTGCCCGTCTGATCCAATCCGCTAGACGTTTGTCTAGTCCTCGGCGAATGGATGAACGAAACAGCAGCGAGAACCGAAGATTCGGGGAGGAGACTAGACAAACTTCTTATACGGCCAGGTGCTCCGCTTTCTGTTCCTGCCGTGCTTTGGCATGGCTGGGGCTCAGGGAGAGAAATCGAATGCAGACCATTGAGAATTCTAGATCCACGACTGGAACGCGAACGCGCGTGTCGGACGTCAACCCCACGAGCGGCATGTGCCCGATATGCATCGAGGAATGTCCAGTTCTGTGCGAGGTCGGCAAGTCGGCCTTCAGGGGGAGGGAGGTCCTCTACCCCGTGCCGGAGCAATTCGGCCAGAGCACCGCCTCAGCGAACAAGGACTACCTGCTCGATTGGTCGCAGTTCCAGATTCTCGCCGAGCTGATCGGCGCATATGGCATCGAACCGAACCCGGACAAGGCCTTCTTCGAGAACGCGGACGTCGGGACATCGGTCGCCACATCGTCGAAGAAGCCCATCAAGCTCAAGGTACCCTTCGTGATCGCCGGGCTCGGATCGACCGCGGTAGCGAAGAGGAACTGGGCCTCGCTCTCCAAGGGCGCTGCGATGTCCGGGATAATCCAGACCGTCGGCGAGAACGTCTGCGGGATGGACTCGGACGCGGTGTACGCGAAGGGCAGGGTGCAGAGCTCCAAGGACATGGAGTTCAGGATCAAGTCGTTCCGCGAGCTCTGGGACGGCAAGTACGGAGACATCGCCGTCCAGACGAACGTGGAGGACCAGCGGGGCGGGGTCGACGACTACGTGCTTTCAAAGCTCGGGGTCAACATCATCGAGAGGAAGTGGGGCCAGGGCGCGAAGGCGATCGGCGGCGAGGTCCGCCTGGACAGCCTGGAGCGCGCGCTCGAGCTCAAGAAGCGCGGGTACCTCGTGCTCCCGGACCCGGAGGACAAGATGGTGGCCGAGGCGTTCAAGGCGGGCGCCTTCAAGTCATTCGAGCGGCACAGCCGAGTCGGTTTCCCGGACCGCAAATCGTTCGTGGAGGACATCGAGTCGTTGCGCGACCGCGGCGCAAAGTATGTGTTCCTGAAGACAGGAGCGTATCGCCCCGAAATAGTCGCCTTCACGCTCAAGTGCGCATCCGAGGCGAAGATCGACATGCTGACGTTCGATGGCGCAGGCGGCGGAACTGGCATGTCCCCTGTCCCGATGATGAACGAGATGTCCACGCCGACGGTGCACCTCGAGGCGCAGCTCCTCGCCTGCACCAAGATCCTCAAGGACAAGGGCAGGTTCGTACCGGACCTGGTCATGGCGGGAGGCTTCGTGAACGAGACTCAGATGTTCAAGAGCATGGCGATGAGCAACCTCGGCGGCGCCCCGGCGATCAAGGCGATCGGCATGGCGCGCTCCCCGATCCTCGCGGCCATGAAGTCCGGATACTTCGCCAGGCTCGCGGAGCAGGGCAAGCTCCCGAAGAACTTCACCGACGAGTACACCGGCGATCCGAACAACTTCTTCGTCATGGCCGGCGACCTGAAGCAGTCGTACCCGAAGGCTACGGTCGGGAAGGACATCCCCTGGGGCGCGGTCGGCGTCTACACCTATTTCGACCGCGTCGCAACCGGGCTGAAGCAGCTCATGGCCGGCTCGAGGAAGTTCAACCTGGCAAACCTGGCGAGGGACGATATTTGCGCACTCAGTGAGTACGCGAGCAAGGTCACCGGGATCGAGACCTTCGACGCGATGGCGGCGCGGGTCATGCCGGGCATCCTCGAGTTCTGGGATGAGTGATCGGACCGAGCTTTGAACCAAACCCTTTCCCTCGTTCCATATTCATTATCCAGTCGTCGTTCCTGAGCCGAGGCCCTCGTAACGCTTATCTACCGGTGAGGGAGATACAAGCCGTAACCGTGCGCAAGCATGGCTAGGGGATTCGAGAGATACAGCCACATTGGCTGGATTAGGAGGAGAAAGACGCGACAGAAGGGGTTGAGCCACTGACCCGTTCTTGGTGCGCTCCAAACCCTTTCCCCTTCTGTTTCTTTTCCATCAATGCGAGCGATTATTAGCCTTCGGCTCCGGTCGATAGGCGAGAATGTCCGTGTCCGCGAACCACCTCGCCGGCGAACGTTCACTGTACTTGAGGATGCACGCCGAGAACCCGGTTGATTGGTATCCCTGGGGGAGAGAAGCGTTCGAGAAGGCGAGGTCGGAGGACAAGCCGTTATTCCTATCCATCGGCTACTCGGCGTGCCACTGGTGCCACGTCATGGCTCGGGAATCGTTCGAGGACGAGAACGTGGCCTCGCTGCTCAATCACGGCTTCGTCAGTGTGAAGGTCGACCGCGAGGAGCGACCTGACGTCGATTCGATCTACATGGCCGCTTGTCAACTGATGACCGGGTCAGGAGGGTGGCCCCTCACCCTGTTGCTGACGCCCGACCTGAGGCCTTTCTTCGCCGGTTCGTACATGCCCCGTACAAGATCGCCCGCCGGACCCGGGTTGATAGAAATCATGACCGAGCTCGATTCCCAGTGGAGGTTCAGCCGGAGCGAGCTGGTCGAGTACTCGCAGAAGGTCGAGGCGGCGCTCAAGGAGTTCGCCACGAGAAGAGGGAGGGCTCCGATCAGAGGCGATCCGGCCGCCGACGCTCTCCGCTCCTTGTCGGTGTCCTTCGACGAGGAGAACGGAGGATTCGAGGTCGCCCCGAAATTCCCCTCGCCCCATCGGCTCCTGCTTTTGTTGCGGATCCATGAGGTCATGAAGGACGAGAAGGCGCTGGCCATGGTCGTCCGGACCCTGGACGCGCTGCGTGCTGGGGGCATCTACGACCACGTCGGCTCGGGCTTCCATCGCTATTCGACCGACCGCAGATGGCACCTACCCCATTTCGAGAAGATGCTGTACGACCAGGCAATGCACGTCCTGGCGTACGCCGAGGCGTTCCGAGCGACGGGCGATCAGAGATACAAGAGGACCGCCCTCGACGTGATCGACTTCGTCACGCGGGAGATGACATCACCGGGCGGCGGATTCTATTCGGCGATCGGTGCCGAGAGCGAGGGCGAGGAGGGAAGGTACTACCTCTGGAGCGTCGAGGAGGTCAGGCGAATCCTCGATCCAAAGGAGGCCGACATCATGATCGAGTCGTTCGGCCTGACGCAGGAAGGCAACTACCGCGAAGAGGCGACCGGGAGGAGAACGGGCAGGAACGTCCTGCACCTCGTCCGTTCGGTCGACGAGATGTCGCGCACAAGAGGCATCGCCCGAGGCGAAGTCGAGAGTACCCTCCGCGCATCGCTGGCAATGCTCTCGGAGGTCCGGAAGAGAAGGCCGAGGCCGGCCCTGGACGACAAGATCCTGACGGACTGGAACGGAATGATGATAGCCGCCAGCGCTCGCGCCGGCAGGCTCCTCGACTCGCCAGAGGCGATAGAGTCAGCACGCCGAGCACTTGTCCACATCGAGAGGATGATGGGGACTGGTGGTGACCTCAGGCACAGGATCGTCGGGGATGAAGTCGCGGTGGACGGCATGCTTGACGATTATGCTTGCCTCGCCTGGGGGAGCATCGAGCTCGCGAATGCCACGGACGATCGGTCGTTCGCATCAATGGCCGAGGAACTCGTGGGGAGGACGGTCGAGCGGTTCAGAGAACCGGAATCGGGCGCGTTCTACCAGACGTCCAAGGATGCTGAGCACTTGATCGCCAGGATGTGCGAGGGGTACGACGGCGCGTCGCCGAGCGGCAACTCCACCGTCGCCTATGTCCTTGGATCCCTCTCGAAGATGACCGGCAAAGCAGAACACACGAGGCTCGGTTTGGAAGCCGTGGAGGCGTTCTCGGACGACGTTCGAGAGAATCCCGCGGCGCATACGTTCCTCATATTGGCGCTGATGAACCTCGGAAGAACGGACCTCTAGATCATCTCGAAGGCGGCGGCAAGGGCCCCGTCCTCTGCTCTGTCGAAGGTCGGCCCGGTACCAATCACCACGACATCGCCCTCATTCAGACTGAACGTCCTCCTCAGCTCCGATGCCTGGTCCGGCTGCTCCGCGTCGAGGTCATAGTCGGGCGGAACGATCAGCTTTCCTCCCACGACTATCACCGTCGTCGCGCCTGCCGCTCCTGCTTTGACCGCCGCGTCACGCTGCTCGATGCCCAGGACCACGCGCTTCGACCTTCCCCTGACCCGGACTGCGACGTTCTTCCCCCGGACGACGGAGATGTCGGAGGGGGTGAGCCGCCTGACCTCCAACGGCACCTGGATCAGAAACTCCCTACCCCTGGCGGATATCTTGACCCCCGTCTGCTTGACGTCAATCAGGCCGCGGTCCCGCAGGTACTCGACGATGGTCCGCATGCTGCCCTCGCCTATCCCGATGGAGTCGGCAAGTTGTTTCCGGCCCTTCCTCCTCCCGTCCTGCAGGGCGAGGAGGGCGCGGTAGACGTGATAGTCAGCGAAGCGGTGGAGCGGTCCGTACTTGGGGAGGTCGACTAGTTTCATTCTCCCTAGAACACCGTTATCTCACCATTTACAACTTTCTTCGTCACCGTCTCGATGTTGTCCAGCCAGTTCGAGGCGATCGACCTCGCTTCCTTCTCGTATTTCTTATAGTCCGCGCCGGGCGCGGTGATCAGCTGCAGCGAGCAGGTCTGCGGGTTGTCGATCGGCTTGCCGATCTGGGACAGGATGCGGACCTGGACCTCGAGCACGTCGCCCTTGCCGGCCGCGGCGATGTCCTCCGCGATGAACTTCGACAGGATGTTGTATAGCTTGCCGACGTGGGTGATCGGGTTCTTGCCCGCGGACGCCTCCATGCTCATCGGGCGGAACGGGGTGATCAGGCCGTTCACGCGGTTGCCCCTTCCGACGGAACCGTCGTCACCGTTCTCCATGCTCAGGCCAGTGACCGTAAGGTAGTACACGTTCTGCTTGTAGTTGTCCGCCGTGTTCACGTCTACGTGCACGTCCAGATCCGTGTACTTCACCGCGTTGTCGGCGACCTTCTCGCATATCTCGGCGATGGCGCTCTCGTAGTGGTCTCCGTCCGGGATATATCGGTCGACCATGGCGATGGCGCAGGTCAGGTTCATCGTGTCGCCCATCCTCGAGGCCATGACTTTGACGTCCTCGCCCGTCTCCTTGAAGCGGCGCTTGAGCGTGCCGTTGATGAACTTCTCGCTCTCCAGCACGACCTTCTCCGTCGGGCTGAGCGGAGCGAAGCCGACCCCGAACGAGGTGTCGTTCGAGAGCAGCTTCTTGCTCTCGTAGACCGCCCTCAGGTCGACGGACCCGCGCCCGATCATGCAGTCGAGCATGACGTCGGTCTCGAGATCGAGGTTGGGGAAGTGGTTCTTGAGGTACTCGGCCGCGGCCTTGATCGCCGTGGCGCGGTACGGAAGGCGCTGACCGTTGACCTCGGTCGTCGCCCTTCCTACCAGCAGGATGTAGATGGGCTCGAGGACGTCGCCGCCCCCGAAGCGCGGGGAAGACTGCCCGCCGACGATCTGGGTCTCGTCGGTGTTGTGATGAAGCACCCTGTCGTATCTCTCGAGGTACATCCGGCACAATGCCCTGCTGACCGACTCCGATAGTCCGTCCGCGATGCTGTCCGGGTGGCCAATGCCCTTCCTCTCAACGAGTTCGACCTGTTGCTTCTCGATCGGCTTGCTCTCGAGCTTCTCAATGATGATGTTCTTTGCCATGCGTGATTCACCTAGCTGCTATGGATTCTCAATTGCTCCCTGATCTATCCTCAATGGGTAACGGGGTTTACGGTTCGAAGCGATTCCGTACTTATATAGGTGCTTGACGCAAATATTCATAAATGACTACTCCATCACTCAATCATGACGTTCCCACAGGCGACCGAGATCAAGTCGATGCGCAAGGCGCTCGACATCACCCAGATGCAACTGTCAAAGATGTCCGGAGTGTCGCAATCGACCATCGCCAAGATCGAGAAGGGTAGCATCCACGGCTCCTACGAGTCGGTCGTCAGCATATTCGACGTGCTGCAGCGGGAGATGGACCGAAAGCGCAAGGGCAGACTTGCGAAGGACGTGATGTCGAAGGACATCGTCTCGGTCCAGGCGCGGGAGAAGGTCAAGCGGGCATCGGAGATGATGCGCCAATCCGGCTATTCCCAGCTCCCGGTGTTCGACGGATCGCAGCCGGTGGGCAGCGTCAGCGAGTTCGGCATCCTGGCACAAATGCGCGACGGCACGAGCATGGAGGAGGTTGGCGAGAGGTCGGTCCGACAGATCATGAGCGAGGCCTTCCCGGTGGTCAACGAGGATATGCCGCTAGAGGCGGTCACGACGCTCCTCGCCGCGTCCCGGGCCGTGCTGGTCGGGAAGAAGGGGAGGATTAATGGCATCATCACGTCGTCGGACGTGCTCAAGCTTCTGTGACCTACGCCCCGTCACCTGGTACGGTGACCTGGACCTCCATCAGGTCCTCCGCGATGACCGTCTCGGGGAAGATCGGCCTCGCCTCCCTCAGCAACTCCTCGGGGTCCTCGTACCTGCTGCTCAGATGGTAAAGGTAGAGCCGTTTCGCATGAGCCTCGAGGGCCAGCTCCGCCGCTTCTGCGGCGGTGGTGTGACCGTATTCCCTGGCGTCTGAGATCAATCTCGAGGCCACCGTCGCCTCGTGGATCAGAACATCCGCTCCGTTCGCCGCGAATGCGAAGTTCGAACTCGGCCGGGTGTCGCCCGAGATGGCGACCTTCCGCCCCCTGCGCTTCGGCCCCATGACCATGTCCGGCGTCACCGTCTTGCCCGCCGCCACGACCGGATGGCCCTCCTGTAGCCTGCCGAACGCGGGTCCAGGATGCACGCCTAGCTCCTTCGCCCTCGCCGGGTCGAACTTGCCGGGCCTCGGGTCCTCCTCAAGCACATAGCCAAGCGAGGGCACGGTGTGCTCCGTCGCAACCGCCCTGATGATGACGTTACCGCATCTGACCGTATCGCCGTCTCCGAGCTCCTCGGTAGCGATGGCGAAGTGCGGCTCGAAGTATCCGAGGTGGAGGAGCGAGTCCACCGTCTCCACCATGCCTCGCGGACCGTAGATCGAGAGCTCCCTTTCGCGTCCGCTGAAGTTCATCGACTGGATCAATGCCGGCAATCCAAGGAAGTGGTCGCCGTGGAGATGCGACACGAATACCGATCGAACCTTCATGTAGGAGGCGGTGGAGAGCATGAACTGCCTCTGCGTTCCCTCGCCGCAGTCGAAGAGGAGCACCCCGGAGCCGACTTGGACCGCGACCGCGGTCACGTTGCGCTTCGTCGTGGGCAACGAGCCAGCCGTTCCCAGGAAGACTATCCTCACGCCAGGACTATTGTCCGGCGCAGGTTAAACTCTTGCTGTCGCGCCTGGACAACCAGCGGTTGGTGACCAGGAAGATGACGAGGCCGATCAACGCCATGCCAGTTGCGATGTACATGCAGCCGTGGTAGCCGTAGAGCTCCGCCGCTATGCCCCCGAGGATCGCGCCGATGATCGCCGATATGCTGAGCGAGGACTGGAGCAGACCGGCGCACGTTCCTTTCTCATCGCTGCGCTCCATGACGTACTTGATCGAACCGACATAGAGCGTCGACCAGGAGAGCGCGATCATGATCTGCGCCGGGATTATCTGCCAGTAGTCGCTCGCCAGAGTGTACGTCGGGAACGTGAGGATCGACATGATGAATCCGACAGTCACCAGGCGGACGGACTTGTACCGGTCCGTGAACATCATGAAGGCGAACTGACCGAAGGCGTTGATGGCATAGATCGCACCGATGAACACCGCATCCGCACCGAGGTCCGCCAGGAAGAGCGGGTAGATGACCCAGATCATGTTCGCGCCGATGTGCCGGAACATGATCGAGGCGTAGACGGGGAAGTTGCGCTTGAGCAGGTGAACGGGGAAGATCGGCACGTGCTGGTGCGTCTCCTTGCCGAAAGGAAGGTAGAGGGCGACCAGAAAGGCGCAGGCCATCATCACGGCGCTGAACAGGAAGATGCCATCGTAGATGCCGATGATGCCAGCGATGAAGACGCCGAAGCCGAAGCCCAGCGCCCCAATGGAGCTGAACTTGCCGACCTTCTTGTCCGTCTCGTAGACGTAAGCGAGGAGCGCCGAGGGGAATATCCCGGCGCAGAGGCCGACCATGACCCTCACCATCAGCATCGCCGGCCCAGAATCGGCGAATATCTGGAGCAGGGCGGCGATGACCGAGAGAAGCAGGCCCGCGAGAAGCAGCCTCCTCCGCCCGTATACGTCGGAGAACCGGCCGAATATGTAGGAAGAGGCGAATATCGCGGCGCTGTAGCCAGCGACGATGACCCCGATCTCCGCCGTGGTCGAGCCGAACTGATCACGGGCGAGGTTGGGGATGAGGAGCGACGAGGACGATAGCCCGGCGCTCGAGAGCATCTGAATGGTCGATGCTTTCATGCGGCCAGCTCGAACCGCATGTATCTATAAGAACCTGAGCGGACTAGCCCTTTGACCGACCGAGGGATTCCAGCTCGCGGTCCTTCTTGGTCGCTTTCTTGAACTGCTTGTAGTGCTCCTTGCACAGATGCGCTCGCCTCAGGCCTTCCTCCACGTCGAGGCCCGCCTCGATGGCCGCCTCCCCCGAGACGGAGCGCTCCGCGTCCTTCCCGCATCCCTTCACGTCGCACTTGTCGACCCCTCGGGACGCGCTCGCCCTCTCTTCCATGGAACCGAGAATCGTGCATATGGGAAATAATCCTTGCCCTCCCGCGACCGAAAGGGGCATCTAGGCGCCGCTCAGAGTAGTCTTTGGTGATCACGTGCCGGCGATCAGGCGAATCCTCGTTGGAGTGGACGGCTCGGAGAACGCGCTTAGGGCGGCGCAAATGGCCGCAGAGATCGCGAAGAAGGAAGGGGCCAAGGTGACCCTGGTCAACGTGATCGCCCCATCGGAGTGGGCGCTCTTCACCGGAAAGATGACCAGACCGCTCGAGGAGGACACGATCGGCGATGAGAGGCTCCACGCCGCGATCGAGGTGATGAAGGGGCAGGGCGTGGAGTTCGACACGACGGTCGAGTTCGGGCACCCGGCCGAAATCATCCTCCGAATCGGGGCGAAGGACTATGACCTGATCGCGGTAGGCAGACGAGGGCTGTCAGGCGTGGAGGAGTTCATGATCGGAAGCGTCTCTTCGACGGTCGTACATCACTCCAAAGTGCCGACGCTTGTCGTTCCATAGACAAGTGTTCATATGGCCGTAATGGGATTGCCAGCAGGATGATCAAGATCGCTCCATCCCTGCTCTCGGCCGACTTCGGCAACCTGGCAAAGGAGGTCCGTCGGGTCGAGGAGGCCGGGGCGGACTGGGCCCACGTAGACGTGATGGACGGCGAGTTCGTGCCGAACATCACCGTCGGGCCCTGCGTGGTCAAGGCGATTCGCCCTCACACCAAGATCCCCCTCGACGTCCACCTCATGATTGTGAAGCCGGAGAGATTCGTCTCGGCCTTCGCGCAGTCTGGGGCGGACATCATCACGGTTCACCTCGAGGCGACGAGCGATGTGACCGGCACCCTCCAAGCGATCAAGAGCCAGGGCAAGAAGGTCGGGCTCTCGATCAATCCCGCCACACCGTTCCACGCCGCGCATCCCTACATGAAGGACGTCGATGTGCTACTCATCATGACCGTGAATCCGGGCTTCGGAGGCCAACCGTTCATGCCCGAGTGCCTACCGAAGATCACCGAGGCCAGCTCCTACGCGAAGGAGAACGACCTGCAGTTTGAGATCGAGGTCGACGGAGGCATCAACGCCAAGACAGGAAGGATGGCGGCGGACGCCGGGGCGACGGTGCTCGCGGCCGGGAAGTCGCTGTTCGAGTGTACCGACATGAGGCGAGAGATCGCCGCGTGGAAATCGTTCTAGGTGTCCGACTGGTGCCCTTCGTCCGCGGGTCCTCACCTGCAAAGCTTCATTAACGGTTCCCCTCATTAGCCCCTAAGTGGGCCAAATGGTTGAATTTACTGGTGACAAGCTGGTCATCCTTCTGGCCGTGGTCTTCCCGCTCGCCCTTCTCGTGGCAGCGATCGTCCTCGGCTCGGGCGTGTGCATCATCATCCCGATCCTGATTTGGATTGGGATCGCTGTCACGATGCTGTTCGTGCCGATTTCTAAGGAATGATCACTCCACAACCTTCGCGAAGGCCGACTTGTTGCCGACGCGGGTGATCTTGACCTTCACCGCCTGCCCGACCTTCGTCTCGGGTACGAAGACGACGAAGCCCTCAATGCGCGCGATGCCGTCGCCCTGGGAGCCGATGTCCGTGATCGTTACCGTGTATTCCTTGCCCTCTTCCACGGGCTTCTTGCCCTTGAACCCGTGCTCAAATGCCATGGCGGACGATTCTGTCTCTCGGGTATTTAAACA